>NZ_JBSGBF010000096.1:0-30326 GCF_053601115.1 Streptomyces sp. NPDC004788 | reverse complement strand
GCCGCGTCATGGCGCCCGGCGGTCACGGCGGCCTCGTACCGGGCCCGTTCCTCGGCGGTGAGCCGGGCGAGCAGGGCGCGGGCGGCGTCCAGCTTGGTCCGCACGGCCGCCTTCTGCTTCCGCAGCTCCGCCTCGTGCGCCTTCAACTCGCGCAGCCGGTCCGCCGAGCGGGCGCGCAGCTGGCGTACGGCGGCGAGCTCGCGCCGTACGGAGGCGATGGCCGCGGCCTGCCGGTCGCCGGCCTTCTCGGCGAGGGCGGCCCGCTCCAGGTACTGGTCCGGGTCGGAGGTGAGGACGAGCTGGACCGCCGGGTCGAGGCCGCCGGAGCGGTACTGGGCGGCGGCGACGGCGCCGAGGGCGTCGCGGGAGCGGTTGAGCCGCTCGGTGCGGCGGGCGGCCTCGTCGCGCAGCCGGTCGAAGGCGGCCCGCGCCTGGCCGGCCTGCTCCTTCGCGCCGTTGTACTTCTCGGTGGCGACCTCGGCCTCCTCGTACAGCCGGTCGACGTCGGCCTTCACCTGCGCGGGGGTGGGGCGGGGAGCGGCGTGGCCCGAGCCCTCGAAGACGGTCGCGGTGGCCGCGGAGGCGAGGGCCAGCGTCGCGGCGGTGCGGACGGCCGGGCCGCCGAGCGGGGAGTGCCTGGGCTTTCGGTGCGCTGCCACGAGGGCGGTCACATCCTCTCCCTGTGGGGGACGCTGCCCGCCGGGGCCGGCGACGGCCCGCACAGGGGAGACGGGCCGCCGCCGGTTTTCTCGGCGGGGGTGGCCGACGACCGCCGGGCTGCGGCGGAGGTGGGGAGTCGGCCACCTGGGTGAGGACGCTAAACCTGGCTGACGACGGCGAGCGGGAGTTGACCGCTATTGGCGCCAGATGTCGTTCCGGGACCGATCCCGCCCGGCCGGCGTGAGGTCAGGCGGTGCTTCCGACAGCCGCCTGACCGAAGCCCAGGACAAGCTGGACCCGCCCGGAAGGCGGTGCTATGGCCCCGGTTAGGCTCCGCCCCATGGACGTACTCATTCATGTCTTCGTCGCCCTGCACATCATCGGAATCGGCGCGTTGCTCGGCGGATTCCTCACCCAGATGAAGGCGATGGGGGCCGGTACGGCCCGCTTCACCCCGGCGATGCTGCACGGCGCCCTGACCATGCTGGTCACCGGCGCCGTCCTGGTCGGCATCCACCAGGCCGAGGGCCACACCCTGAACAACATCAAGATCGGCATAAAGATGGCGTTCCTGGTCGTCATCCTCGGCCTGGTCTACGTCAAGCGCGACGAGGAGCAGGTCGACAAGGCCCTCTTCGGCGCCGTCGGCGGCCTGACCGTGGCGAACATCCTCATCGCCACCCTCTGGGTCTGAGCGGGTCCGGGCCCGCGAGCCCTCAGGCCGGGCGCACCGCCCCGTAGATCGGCATGTAGTAGATCGACTCCTCGCGCACGTACGCGCCCGGCTTCGGCGCGTGGATCATCTTCCCGTCGCCGATGTAGATGCCGACGTGGCTGATGTCGTCGTAGAAGAAGACGAGATCGCCGGGGAGCAGATCGGCGGTGGCGACCCGGGTGCCCACCTTCACCTGGTCCCAGGTGGTCCGCGGCAGGTCGACGCCGGCCGCGCGCCAGGAGGCCTGGGTGAGGCCGGAGCAGTCGTACGAGCTCGGGCCGGTCGCGCCCCACACGTACGGCTTGCCGATCTGGGCGCGCGCGAAGGCGAGTGCCTCGGCGGCCTTGGTCGCGTACGAGGAGCCGGAGGGCGGCGGCGTGGTGGGAGACGTCGTCGGGGTCGGCGTGGGGGTGGGCGTGGCGTTCTGCTCCGCGCGCTTGCGGGCCGCCTCCGCCTTCGCCTGCTCCTCGGCCTTGCGGCGGGCCTCCGCCTCCCGCTCGCGCTCCAGCTCCGCGAGCCGGGCCTTCTCCTCGGCCGTCAGCTTCGCCAGCAGGGCGCGCGCCTCGGCGAGCTTGTGCTGCACGGTCTGCTTGCTGGTGCGCAGCGCCTGCTGGGACGCGGTCAGCTCCGCCAGGCTGCGGGTCGCCTCGGTCCGCTCCTTCGCCGCCGCGGCGCGCTGGGACTCGTACTCCTGGACGGCCGTGCCCTGCCGCTCGGAGAGCCGGTCCATGAGGTGCCGCTGCTCGAAGTAGTCCTGCGGGCTGTCCGCGAAGATCAGGGTGGCGGTCGGGCCGACGGCGCCGGCGCGGTACTGGGCCGCCGCGTACGAGCCGAGGGCCCGGCGCGAGACGTTGATCTGCTCGGTGCGGCGGGCCACGTCGTCGAGGATCCGGCCCACCTTGCGCCGCTGGCGGTCCGTGGCCTCCTTGGCCCGGTCGTACTCCTGTGTCGCCGCCCCGGCCTCCCGGTACAGCCGGTCGACCTTCTTCTGGATCTCCTCGACCGTCGGCTTCGGCGCGGCGGGCGCGGCCTGCGCCTGTGCGGGCAGCAGGGCGACGGAGGTGACGGAGGCGAGCGCGGCCGTCGTGACGCCGACGGCGGCGGTGTGGGGGCGGGTGGGGCGCGGCTTGCGATGGGATGCCAAGGCCGGCATCTCCTTCCGTGGACGCCGACCGGTGCGGGTGGGGGTTCGGCGTGGGCCGCCCGCTCGGCGTGGTTCGCCGACGGAAGCGAGGGGTAGGGGACGGGCCGCTTGGGCGAGCACGCTAGCGAGCCGTGGGGCGGGTGGGAAGGCCGGTGCGCCATATGTCCGATACGTTTTCGTGACCTGAAGCGGACCGTCGCCCTCCGTGAGTCCGCGGTCACTTCCGGGGACTTCCGGGGACGGGGGCCGACTGTCAGTCCGGCGCCCTAGACTCGATAGGCGATGAGCAACAGCCTCTTTGACGACAGCTTCCTGGCGAGCCTCCAGCCCCACGCGGAGGAGCCCCCGCCCCTCCCCGAGGACGACCTGCACGGCGCGTACGACGACGAGCACGGCGCCCCGGCCGCGGAGGAGGTCCCGCACGACCTCTTCGGGGACCACTTCGACGCGCCCCCGGCCGGGCGGGACGCGTACTACCGCGACGGCGCCCACCGCCCCGTCGTGGACCCCGCCGCGCTCCTCGACGGGCTGAACGAGCAGCAGCGCGCCGCCGTCGTCCACACCGGCTCACCCCTGCTCATCGTGGCCGGCGCGGGCTCCGGCAAGACCCGGGTGCTCACCCACCGCATCGCCCACCTCCTGGCCACCCGGCACGTCCACCCGGGCCAGATACTGGCGATCACCTTCACCAACAAGGCCGCCGGCGAGATGAAGGAGCGCGTCGAGCAGCTCGTCGGCCCGCGCGCCAACGCCATGTGGGTGTCCACCTTCCACAGCGCGTGCGTCCGCATCCTGCGCCGTGAGTCGAAGAAGCTCGGCTTCACGTCCTCCTTCTCGATCTACGACGCCGCCGACTCCAAGCGCCTCATGGCGCTGGTCTGCCGCGACCTGGACCTCGACCCGAAGCGCTTCCCTCCGAAGTCCTTCAGCGCCAAGATCTCCAACCTGAAGAACGAGCTGATCGACGAGGAGACCTTCGCCGACCAGGCCGCGGACGGCTTCGAGAAGACCCTCGCCCAGGCGTACCGGATGTACCAGTCGCGGCTGCGCGAGGCCAACGCGCTGGACTTCGACGACATCATCATGACGACGGTCCATCTGCTCCAGGCCTTCCCGGACGTCGCCGAGCACTACCGCCGCCGCTTCCGCCACGTCCTCGTCGACGAGTACCAGGACACCAACCACGCCCAGTACACGCTCGTCCGCGAGCTGGTCGGCGAGGGGTACGAGGACCTCGGCGCGGCCGAGCTGTGCGTCGTCGGCGACGCCGACCAGTCGATCTACGCCTTCCGCGGCGCCACCATCCGCAACATCCTCCAGTTCGAGGAGGACTACCCGGACGCGACCACGATCCTGCTGGAGCAGAACTACCGCTCCACGCAGACGATCCTGTCCGCCGCCAACGCCGTCATCGAGCGCAACGAGTCCCGCCGCCCCAAGAACCTGTGGACCAACGCGGGCGCCGGCGCGCAGATCACCGGCTACGTCGCCGACACCGAGCACGACGAGGCCCAGTTCGTCGCCGACGAGATCGACCGGCTCACCGACGCCGGCGACGCCAAGGCGGGCGACGTCGCCGTCTTCTACCGCACCAACGCCCAGTCCCGCGTCTTCGAAGAGATCTTCATCCGCGTCGGCCTGCCCTACAAGGTCGTCGGCGGCGTGCGCTTCTACGAGCGCAAGGAGGTCCGGGACGTCCTCGCCTATCTGCGTGTCCTCGCCAACCCCGAGGACACCGTGCCGCTGCGCCGCATCCTCAACGTGCCCAAGCGCGGCATCGGCGAGCGCGCCGAGGCGATGATCGACGCCCTCTCGCTGCGCGAGAAGATCACCTTCCCGCAGGCGCTCAAGCGCGTCGACGAGGCGTACGGCATGGCGGCCCGTTCCGCCAACGCCGTCAAGCGCTTCAACACGCTCATGGAGGAGCTGCGCACCATCGTCGACTCGGGCGCCGGACCCGCCGTGGTCCTGGAGGCCGTGCTCGAACGGACCGGTTACCTGGCCGAGCTCCAGGCGTCCACCGACCCGCAGGACGAGACCCGGATCGAGAACCTCCAGGAACTCGCCGCCGTGGCCCTGGAGTTCGAGCAGGAGCGCGGCGAAGAGGGCGGCTCGCTCCCGGAGTTCCTGGAGCAGGTCGCGCTCGTCGCGGACTCCGACCAGATCCCCGACGAGGACGAGGAGGGCGCGGGCGTCATCACCCTGATGACCCTGCACACCGCCAAGGGCCTGGAGTTCCCGGTGGTCTTCCTCACCGGCATGGAGGACGGCGTCTTCCCCCACATGCGCGCCCTCGGCCAGACCAAGGAGCTGGAGGAGGAGCGTCGTCTGGCGTACGTGGGCATCACCCGCGCCCGCGAGCGGCTCTACCTGACCCGCTCGGCGATGCGCAGCGCCTGGGGCCAGCCCTCGTACAACCCGGCCTCGCGGTTCCTGGAGGAGATCCCGGCCGCGTATCTGGAGTGGAAGCGGACCGGCCCGATGGCCAAGCCCGCCGGGCCGACCTCGGGGATCACCTCCTCGCTGTCCTCCTCGCGCTCGCGCTCCGGCCCCTCGGGCTTCGCCACCCGCCGCACCAGCGACAAGCCGGTGATCTCGCTGCAGGTGGGCGACCGGGTCACCCACGACCAGTTCGGCCTGGGCACGGTCATGGCGGTGCAGGGCGCCGGCGCGGACGCGCAGGCCACGATCGACTTCGGCGACGAGAAGCCGAAGCGGCTGCTGCTGCGGTACGCGCCGGTCGAGAAGCTGTAGGCGCCGGCTTAGGGCTTGTGGGCGCACGGGCTTGCGGGCCGGCGGGTTTGCGGGCTCACGCGAAAGGGCCCCGGCCGCTTCGGCGGTCGGGGCCCTTTCGCGTACCGCGTGCGGATCAGCTCAGCGGGTCGAGGCCGTGGCTGCGCAGCCAGGGCAGCGGGTCGATCGCCGCGCCGCCGTTCGGCCGGACCTCGAAGTGGAGGTGCGGGCCGGTGGAGTTGCCGGAGTTGCCGGAATACGCGATGACGTCGCCGGCCTTGACCTGTCCGGAGCGGATCTTGGTGCTGCTGAGGTGGCAGTACCAGGTCTCGGTGCCGTCCGGGGCGGTCACGATCGCCATGTTGCCGTAGGCGCTGTTCCACTGGGTGCGGACGGTGCCGTCGGTCGCGGACATCACGGGCGTGCCGTACTGCACGGGGAAGTCGATGCCGGTGTGCAGCGACATCCAGTTGACGCCGGCCTGCCCGAACCGGGCGCTGAGCTGGTGCAGCGTCACCGGCAGCAGGTACTTGGGCCGCAGCGCCTCCTTGCGGGCCGCCTCCTCCTCGCGCTTCTTCCGCTCCGCGTCCTGGCGCAGCTTCAGGTCGATGCGCTCCTGGGTGCGGCTCGCACGGTCGCCGAAGTCGCGGGCGTCGGCGCTGAGCGCGGCGAGCTGGGTGTCCAGCTTGTTGTTGGCGGCGACCTGCTTCACGGAGGCCGGGTCGGCGGCGGCCATGGACGTCGTGTCGTCCCGGGTGTCGCCGCTGTCGGTGAGGCCGCTGACCGAGGCGGCCGCGATGCCGGCCACGCCCATCACACAGGCGGAGGGGACGGCGACGGTCAGGAGCGCGGAGCGCTTGGCGGGGGTACGGCGCCGGCCGCGGCTGCCACCGCCGGAACGGCGCACGGGGCGGGCCTGGAGTCCGGCGTCCGCGCCGGGAGCGGGGGTGGCGGCGGCGAGGTCGGAGTCGCCGTCGTGGTCGTGGTCGGCGTCGCCGTACTGCGCGTCGTACGCGGCAGCGAGGAGGTCCTGGTCGAGCTCCAGGGCCATCATGGTCTCGGCGTCGTGGAAGGCGTCGTGTCCGAGCGCCGGCTCGGCCTCCGGGGCCGGCTGCTGCTCGTACGGCTGCTGGTGCTGCTCTTGGTACTGCTGGTCCTGGTACCGCTGGGCCTCGTACGGCGCCTGGTACTGCTCCCCGTACGCCGCCGGGTCGTAGGAGTACCCGCCGGTGGACTCGGGGTTGTACTGCTGCGGGACGACCGGCTCGGCCGCGACCTGGTTCCAGGCGGTGGCGTCGTACGCGCCGGTGTCGTAGCCCGGCTGCGTCCACTGCGCGGTGGTGTCGTAGGAGGCGAAGGCGGCGGCCTCGTACTGGCCGGTCTGCTGGGCCTCGTTCCAGGCGGTGGCGTCCCACTGCGCGGTGGCGGTGTACGAGCCGTAGGAGTTCGTGTCCCACTGGCCGGTGGTGTGGGCGTGGTCGTACTCCGCGTACGAGGTGTACTGCGTGTGACCGCTCTGACCTGCGTCGTAACCGGTTTCGGCGTAGGCGCCGAAGAGGGGGTCGACGGCGTAGCTGCCTGTGGTCTGGGTGGCGTCCGTGCCGTACCCGGCGTGGGGGTGCTGGTCGTTCACCAACTTCTCTCTCGCCTCGACAGCAGGGGGTGGAGCTGGGTGGAGCGGGGGGTCAAGCAGTGGCGTGACTGTACCCGGCGGTACGCGGGGCGGACAATCTTCGGAGGGTTTCGAGCCGCCGGGAAACGGGCAATCGGCCGCGTTTCGGGGGGTAGCGGGGAGAGCTTTGGCTCTGTGTTCGAAGAACGTTCGAAGAACGGTGGGCGGGACGGCAACCGGAACGGGAAGTTCTGGTGGTCCGTCAGGCCACGGAGGCGGTTTCGGGCGGGCCTGCGTGCGGGTCGTCGGCGCGCCCGTCCGGCGCGCCGGAGGCCGGGCCGCCGGCGGCGAGCGCCCGCAGGATGCCGGCCGAGACGGCCGGATGGACCGGCAGTGCGAGGTGCCCCACGCCGCTGACCCGCACGTTCTCCACGACGAGGTCCGGGTGGTCGAGCCGGGCCGTCCGGACCGGCACCATCACCTCGTCCACGTCGCTCCAGAAACTCACGAACCGCGTACGGCAGCCCGGCGCCGGGCCCGCCAGCTCGCGCAGCACCTCCGACCCCGGCCGCATCTGGCGCACCACGGGGTGCGCGTCGGCCAGTGGCACGAAGGTGGTGCCGGAGTGCGGGGTGCCGAGCATGACGAGGGTGCGCACCCGGGCGTCACCGCCCAGGCGCTGTACGTAATAACGGGCGATCAGGCCGCCCAGGCTGTGGCCCACCAGATCGGCCTCGGTGTGGCCGGTGCGGGCGAGCAGCTCCTCCACCCGGCGGGCCAGCAGTTCGGCGGCGGTGCGCAGGTCGCCGGTGAGCGGGGAGTAGTTGAGCGACTCGACCCGGTCACGGCCCCGGCCGTCGCGGGCGAGTGCGCGGCGCAGCAGGACGAAGACGGAGCGGTTGTCGACGAAGCCGTGCAGGAGGACCACCGGGCGCGGGCCGCTCGCGACGGCCGTCGTGCCGGTGGCGGGGCGGTGGCGTTCGGTGATCAGGCCGGAGGGATAGAGGACCAGATGGCCCGCGAGGACCGCGAGCTCCAGGGCGGCGGCCTTCATCCGGTCGGCGAGCGCACCGGAATCCGGGCCCACGGGCTGCGGGTCCCCGGGCTGCGGGTCCCCGGAGTGCGGGTCCCCGGAGTGCGGGTTCACGGACTGCGGGCCCATCGACCGGGCGTCGGTGGACCGTGTGTCGGTGAGCTGTGTGTCCATGGGCTGTGTGCCGGCGGACTCGCCGGTGGCCGACGGATGGGCGGGTGACGGGGTGGGGGTGGGCTCCATCGCCGACCTCCGTACGGTGCGGCGGGCCGCCGCACCTCCGCGCCGTGCGGCTGTCGGCGCGGGTGTACGGCGGCTCCGTGGCGGCTCCTCCGGGGGCGATCAAACGTCCCACGTGTGATTTCCCCCTCCCCGGCCACCGCGAAACGGACAGGTGCGGGATGCTGGCGATAACGTTCGTTCACCTCCCCGGCAATCAGGCGCGGGGGTCGCATGTGGAGGCAGTGATGGGTGTGACCGGTCCGATCCGCGTGGTGGTCGCCAAGCCGGGTCTCGACGGACACGATCGCGGGGCCAAGGTGATCGCGCGGGCGCTGCGCGACGCCGGTATGGAGGTCATCTACACCGGGCTGCACCAGACGCCCGAGCAGATCGTCGACACCGCGATCCAGGAGGACGCCGACGCCATCGGCCTGTCGATCCTCTCGGGCGCGCACAACACGCTCTTCGTGAAGGTCCTCGAACTGCTGAAGGAGCGCGACGCGGAGGACATCAAGGTCTTCGGCGGCGGCATCATCCCGGACTCGGACATCCCGCCGCTGAAGGAGAAGGGCGTCGCGGAGATCTTCACCCCGGGCGCGACCACCGCGTCGATCGTGGAGTGGGTCAACGCGAACGTCCGCGTGGCGGCCTGACGGACTTTCGCCGGCGGTGACGCGAGCCGCTGTCGTACGGGGCGGCCGCCTCGTACGACACGTGCGGCGGCCTGTCACGCGGCCGCCGGCTCTGAGTCCGCCGGCTCTGAGTCCGCCGGCTCCGGGTCCGCCGGCTCCGGGTCTGCCGGCTCCGGATCCGTCAGCTCCGCGTGCATCGCGGCGCGCAGTTCCAGGGTGGAGACCAGGCGCTGGAAGGCCTCCGACCAGTAGCCGCCGGCTCCGGGAGAGGCGTCCTCCGCCTCGGCGGGCAGCGCGGTCAGGGCCGCGAGCCGGCCGGCCGTCGCCGGCGCGAGGCAGCGCTCGGCCAGGCCCATCACCCCGCTGAAGCTCCACGGATAGCTGCCCGCGTCCCGCGCGATGTCCAGGGCGTCGACCACCGCCCGGCCCAGCGGTTCCGACCACGGCACCGCGCACACCCCGAGCAGCTGGAACGCCTCCGACAGGCCGTGCGCCGATATGAACGAGGCCACCCATGCGGCCCGCTCCTCCGCCGGGAGCGTCGAGAGCAGCTGGGCGCGCTCCGCCAGCGAGGACGTGCCAGGACCGGCCGTCTGCGGAGCGGCCGGGGTGCCGAGCAGGGCCCGCGACCAGTCCGCGTCCCGCTGCCGCACCGCCGCCCGGCACAAGGCCGCGTGCAGCTCGCCCCGCCAGTCGTCGGCGACCGGCAGCGCCACTATCTCCTCCGGGCCGCGGCCCCCGAACCGCGCCGGCCAGCAGTCCAGTGGCGCGGCCTCCACCAGCTGGCCCAGCCACCACGAGCGCTCGCCGCGCCCCGAGGGCGGGGTCGCCGACACGCCGTCGTGCCGCATGCCCGCGTCGCACTCGTGCGGCGCCTCCACCACGATCGCCGCCGCCCCCTCCGTACGGTCGAGGGACACGCACGAGACGGCCCGCTCGGCCATCCGCGCGGCCAGCGCCGACGACGGCAGCGCGGACAGCAGCTCGGCGGCCGTCGCCCGCACGTTGCGGCTGCGGTCGGACAGGGCCGCCTCCAGGAACTCCTCGTCCGCCGCGCCGAGCCCCGCGCGCAGCGAGTCCAGGAACATCAGCCGGTCCTCCGCCCGCTCGGCGCCCCACGTCGACGCCAGCAACTCCCGGCCCTCGTCCGGATCCTGCGCCCGTACGGCGGTGAGCAGCGCGACCCGCTCGGCGAACAGGCCCTCGTCCCACAGTGCCAGGACCGCCTCCCGGTCCGTCGGGTCCGGCAGCGCGCCGCCCCCGCCCGCGCCGCGCAGCGCGAACTTCCACTCCGGGTTCAGCCGGGCCAGCCACAGCCCGCGCGGTCCCGCGAACGCCAGCGCATGCGGCCGCAGATCGGTGCGGGCCCGGGCCGCGTCGAGCAGCGCGGGCAGCGCGGCGGCCGGCGCGCGATAGCCCTGCTCGTTCGCCGCCGCCAGCCACTGCGGCAGCAGCTCCGCCAGATCGGGTGCCGCCCCGCGCCGCCCCCCGGACGGCGCGGGCGCAGCCCTGCCCGCGAGCAACTGCCCCAGCCTGCGCCGCGCCACCGCCGGCAGCGCCGGCCGCCCGTCCTCCGGCGCCGGCTCCAGCGGCGCCGCCGCCGGCCCGGGCCGCAGCCCCGCCCTGCGCCGTACGGTGTGCACGGCGGCGGCGTCGAGCAGCGCGACGGGCGCCGAGTCCCCGCCGGAGTCCCCGGCGGGCTGCGCGGCGGCGTGCGTCGGCGGCCTGCGGTCCGTGCCCAGCAGGGCCGCGGTGACGAGCTCTTCCCAGGCTTCCATGGACTCCTCCAGCGGTAGGTCGCGGTCAGATGGCAGTGACATCGCGGTAGGACGGCTGTCGGACGGCTGTCAGACGGCGGTCGGTCGGCGGTCAGACGAGCGGCACCGTCTCGCCGGGCGCCTCCGGCCCCCAGGCGGCCAGCGGCGTGAACCCCTGGTGCCCGACCTCCCCGAACACCGTCACCGGCCCTCCGCCGGAGAGCGCGACGAGCCGCCACAGTCCGGGGCCGCCCTGGGCGGCGCGGGTGAGGGGTACGGCCTCCCCGCCGTCCGCCAGTTGCCAGCCGTACTCCGCGCGGGCCGGGACCACGTCGGTCAGCGTGACCGGCCAGCTGTCCAGCCACGGGTCGTCGCGCAGGGCGTGGCCGTAGGCGTCGAGGGCGGCGGCGACGGGCCCGCCCGGCGGCGGGACGGCTGAGGCTGCCGGGGCTGCCGGACCGGCGAACTGCTCGACCAGCTCGGCGCGGAGGGCCGCGGCGCCCTCGTACGGGCGGAGTGCGGCGTCGAGGACGGCGCCGACGGGAAGGGCGAGCTGCGGAGCCCGGCCGGCCGCGCCGAAGGAGAGGAGCAGGGCCGTGCGGCCCGACTCCTCACCGAACAGCCAGATGCGACGGGTCGTCAGACGGGAGTCGGCGGAGTCGTACTGCGCGAGCACCAGCCAGCGGTCGCGCACCGTCGGACCGTCCTGCGGGACGGTCAGGCCGACCCGGGTGCGGACGGTCGCGGCCAGCGGGGCCGGGAGACCGTCCACGGAGAGCCAGGCGCGGTCGAGGAGATGGGTCAGCGCGCACTCCTCCAGGAGCCGGACCGGCCAGCCCGGACCCGAGCCCGGTATCGCGCCCAACTCCCGCACCCGGCCGGCGAGTCCGGGTGCCTGGGCGTCGACCATGCGGGCCGCGGTCTCCTCCCACTGCGCGTACCCCGCCTGCTCGGCGGCGGCGAGGCCACCACGCAGCAGATCCGCGAGCCGCTGCTCCAACTCCTGCGCGCCCGCCGTGATCCGGGCCGCCCGCCGCTCGGCGCGGCGGCGCGCCGCCTCCGGGTCGGCCGGGCCCGTGGCAGCCCCGTCCGAGGCGGCGGCGGTCGCCCGCGCCTGCCGGGAAGCCAGCCACGTCGCCGCCCAGTCGGGCGGCTCGGCGGTGGGCCCGACCTCTCCCGCGGCCCAGAGCAGCAGCAGCCCCAGCGCGTGCTTGCACGGGAACTTCCGGCTCGGGCAACTGCACGCGTACGCCGGGCCCGTGACGTCCACGACGGTCCGGTACGGCGTTCTGCCGCTGCCCTTGCACAGGCCCCAGACGGCCCCGGCCCCCGCTCCGGCCCCGGCCCCCGATCCGACCCCGGCTCCGGCCCCCGCTCCGGCTCCGGCCCCCGTGCCCCTCCCGGTCCCGGTGCCGGACCACGGTCCGGGCGTGCCCAGCTTGCTTCCCGCTCTGCGCGACGCGTCGTCAGGAGCCAGAGCCAGCACCTGATCCGACGTCCAGCGCACCCCCTGCTCAGTCATGCGAACGACCGTACGGGCCGCCACTGACAATCGTCCCCGCACGGCTCCCACCTGCGGTTTCCACCGGCCGGGGCCGATTGTCAGTGGCGTGGTGCACCGTGGATCGCACAGCAGGTCGAACGATCTGGAGGGGGACCCATGACCCTGCCCGAAAACGCCACGGACGCCACGGCAGCCACGGTGAGCGCCACGGCAGCCACGGCGGACGCCACCGCGGCCCTGCGGCCGCACGCCGAGGACGCCTTCGCCCACGAACTCGCCGCGCTCGCCGCCGCCGACGACCGGCCCCGCCCCGCCCGCTGGCGGCTCTCGCCGTGGGCCGTCGCCACCTACCTCCTCGGCGGCACGCTGCCCGACGGCACGGTGATCACACCGAAGTACGTCGGACCGCGCCGGATCGTCGAGGTCGCCGTCACCACGCTCGCCACCGACCGCGCCCTGCTCCTGCTCGGCGTGCCCGGCACCGCCAAGACCTGGGTGTCCGAGCACCTGGCCGCAGCCGTCAGCGGCGACTCCACCCTGCTCGTCCAGGGCACCGCCGGCACCCCCGAGGAGGCCATCCGCTACGGCTGGAACTACGCACAGCTGCTGGCCCACGGCCCCAGCCGTGACGCCCTCGTGCCCAGCCCCGTCATGCGGGCCATGGCGCAGGGCATGACCGCCCGGGTCGAGGAGCTGACCCGCATCCCCGCGGACGTGCAGGACACCCTCATCACGATCCTGTCCGAGAAGACCCTGCCCATCCCCGAGCTGGGCGAGGAGGTCCAGGCCGTCGGCGGCTTCAACCTGATCGCCACCGCCAACGACCGCGACCGCGGCGTCAACGACCTGTCCAGCGCCCTGCGCCGCCGCTTCAACACGGTCGTCCTGCCGCTGCCCGCGACGCCGGACGCCGAGGTCGACATCGTCGCGCGGCGCGTCGACCAGATCGGCCGCTCGCTCGACCTGCCGGCCGTGCCGGAGGGCGTCGAGGAGATCCGCCGGGTCGTCACCGTCTTCCGCGAGCTGCGCGACGGGGTGACGGCGGACGGCCGGACGAAGCTCAAGTCGCCCTCCGGGACGCTGTCGACGGCCGAGGCCATCTCCGTCGTGACGGGCGGTCTCGCGCTCGCCGCGCACTTCGGCGACGGCGTGCTGCGGGCCGGCGACGTCGCCGCCGGGCTGCTCGGCGCGGTGATCCGCGACCCGGCGGCCGACCGGGTGATCTGGCAGGAGTACCTGGAGACGGTGGTGCGCGAGAGAGACGGCTGGAAGGACTTCTACCGCGCCTGCCGCGAGGTGAGCGCGTGACCCGCCCGCCCAGCGGAGCCGCCCCCGCCGCGACCGCCCCCGTCCCCACCACCCCCGGACCCCTCATCCTCGGTGTCCGTCATCACGGGCCCGGGTCGGCCCGGGCCGTGCTCGCCGCGCTGGAGGCCGGGCGGCCCAAGGTGGTGCTCGTGGAGGGGCCGCCGGAGGCGGACGGGCTGGTGGGGCTGGCGGCGGAGGAGGGGATGCGGCCGCCCGTCGCGCTCCTCGCGCACGCCGTGGAGGATCCCGGTCGGGCGGTGTTCTGGCCGATGGCGGAGTTCTCGCCGGAGTGGGTGGCCATCCGCTGGGCGCTCGCGCACGGCGCGGAGGTCCGCTTCATCGACCTGCCCGCCGCACACACCCTCGCCGCCGCCGAGAGCGACCCGGCGGGGCCACGCGTCGATCCGGTCGCCGAGCTGGCCACGGCCGCCGGGTACGGGGACGCCGAACGCTGGTGGGAGGACGTCGTCGAACTGCGCGGCGCGGCCGACCCGTTCGCCCCGTTCGAGGCGCTCGCCGAGGCGATGGGCGCGCTGCGCGAGGCGTACGGGCACGGCGGCCACGCCCGCGACCTGGTGCGCGAGGCGTACATGCGGATCCAGCTCCGCGCGGCCCGCAAGGAGTTCGGGGACGACGTGGCCGTCGTGTGCGGCGCCTGGCACGTCCCCGCGCTGCGCCGCCGGACCACCGTCACCGCCGACCGGGCCCTGCTCAAGGGGCTGCCGAAGGTGAAGACCGCGCTGACCTGGGTGCCGTGGACGCACCGCCGGCTGGCCCGGCGCTCCGGTTACGGGGCGGGCATCGACGCGCCCGGCTGGTACGCGCACCTTTTCACCGCACCCGACCTGCCGGTCGTGCGCTGGATGACGAAGGTCGCCGGGCTGCTCAGGGACGAGGACGTGCCGGTCTCGTCCGCGCACGTCATCGAGGCCGTACGGCTCGCCGACGCGCTCGCCGGACTGCGCGGCCGGCCGCTGCCCGGACTCGGCGAGACCACCGACGCGGTGCGGGCCGTCATGGGCGACGGCTCCGACGTGCCGCTCGCCCTGGTCCGCGACCGGCTCGTCGTCGGCGACGTGCTCGGCACCGTCCCGGACGGGGCGCCCGCCGTCCCGCTCCAGCGCGACCTGGAACGGCTCCAGCGCTCCCTGCGGCTCAGGCCGGAGGCGCACGAGCGGGAGCTCGACCTCGACCTGCGCAGGGAGAACGACGCGGCCCGCAGCCGGCTGCTGCACCGGCTCCGGCTGCTCGGCGTCGACTGGGGCGCCCCGGTCCCCGGCCGCGCGTCGACCGGCACCTTCCGGGAGAGCTGGCGGCTGTACTGGCAGCCCGAACTCCATGTGCAGGTCGCCGAGGCGGGCGTCTGGGGCACCACGGTCGAGGCCGCCGCCACCGCGAAGGCCGAGTCGCAGGCCGCGGCGGCGGACGACCTCGCCACCGTCACCGCGCTCGCCGAGCAGTGCCTGCTCGCCGGGCTCACCGACGCCCTGCCCGCCGTGCTGCGCGCCCTCGCCGACCGGGCCGCGCTCGACGCCGACGTCGCCCACCTCGCCCAGGCCCTGCCCGCCCTCGCCCGCTCGCTGCGTTACGGGGACGTGCGGGCCACCGACACCACCGTGCTCGGCGAGGTCGCCGCCGGCCTCGCCGAGCGCGTCTGCGTCGGCCTCCCGCCCGCCTGCGCCGGTCTCGACGCCGACGCCGCCACCGAGATGCGCGGCCGCCTCGACGGCGTCCACGCGGCGATGGCCCTGCTGCCGGACGCCGGGGGCCTCGTCGAGCGCTGGGCCGGTGTGCTGCGCCGCCTCGCCGGGCGGGACCGGGTGCCGGGGGTGCTGCGGGGGCGGGCCGTGCGACTGCTGCTCGACGACGGACGGCTCGAGGACGACGAGGCCGCGCGGCTGATGGGGCTCGCGCTGTCGCCCGGGACGGAGCCCGCCGACGCCGCCGCGTGGATCGAGGGGTTCGTCGGCGGCGGCTCCGGGGGCGGACTGCTGCTGGTGCACGACGAGCGGCTGCTCGGCCTGGTCGACGGGTGGCTGAGCACCGTACCGGCCGACGCGTTCACCGGCGTACTGCCGCTGCTGCGCCGCACGTTCGGCGCGTACGAACCCGGGGTGCGCCGCACGCTGGGGGAACTGGTGGCACGGGGGCCCGCGCGCGGCGGGGCCGCGGGCCCGGCCGCCGCCGTGACACCCGGCTTCGGCGCCGCGCTCGACGAGGAGCGCGCCGACGGCGTCCTGCCCCTGCTCCAGCTGATTCTCGGAACGGAGGTCCACCCGTGAGCACTCCCGTGAGCACTCCCGTGAACACCGCGATCACGGACGACGAGCGGCTGCGCCGCTGGCGCCTGGTCCTCGGCGGCGGCGCGGCCGAGGGCACCGGCCGCGCGCTGACCGGGGCCGACGCCGCGATGGACCGCGCCCTCACCGCGCTGTACGACAGGGCGGCGAGCGAGGGGGCGCGCGGCACGGAGCGTTCGGCCGGGCTCGGCGGCTCCGCGCCGTCCGTCGCGCGCTGGCTCGGCGACATCCGCACGTACTTCCCGAGCAGCGTCGTGCAGGTGATGCAGCGCGACGCCATCGACCGGCTCGGGCTCGCCGCGCTGCTCCTGGAGCCCGAGATGCTCCAGGCCGTCGAGGCGGACGTGCACCTCGTCGGCACCCTGCTGTCCCTCAACAAGGCCATGCCGGAGACGACCAAGGAGACCGCGCGGGCCGTCGTCCGCAAGGTCGTCGACGACCTGGAGCGGCGGCTCGCGAGCCGCACCCGGGCCACCCTCACCGGCGCGCTCGACCGCTCGGCCCGGATCAGCCGGCCGCGCCACCGGGACATCGACTGGGACCGCACCATCCGCGCCAACCTCAAGCACTACCTGCCCGAGCACGGCACGGTCGTCCCCGAGCGGCTGATCGGCTACGGGCGGGCGTCCCAGGCGGTGAAGAAGGAGGTCGTGCTCTGCATCGACCAGTCCGGTTCCATGGCCGCCTCCGTCGTCCACGCCTCCGTCTTCGGCGCCGTCCTCGCCTCCATGCGGTCGATCGCCACCCGCCTGGTCGTCTTCGACACCGCCGTCGTCGACCTCACCGACCAGCTCGACGACCCCGTCGACGTCCTCTTCGGCACCCAGCTCGGCGGCGGCACGGACATTAACCGGGCGCTCGCCTACTGCCAGTCGAAGATCACCCGTCCCGCCGACACCGTCGTCGTCCTGATCAGCGATCTCTACGAGGGCGGCATCCGCGACGAGATGCTGAAGCGGGTCGCCGCGATGAAGGCGTCCGGCGTGCAGTTCGTGGCGCTGCTCGCGCTCTCCGACGAGGGCGCGCCCGCCTACGACCGGGAGCACGCCGCCGCCCTCGCCGCGCTCGGCGCCCCCGCCTTCGCCTGCACCCCCGACCTCTTCCCGGAGGTCATGGCCGCCGCCCTGGAGAAGCGCCCGCTGCCGATACCGGAGGCGTGACCGGCCCCCCGCGAGAAGCCGGCGACGACGGGATGCGGAAGGGACGCCGACGGGACACGGGAGGGGTACGGATTCCGCACGCGTGACCCTGCGGAATCCGTCGCCGGAGCGCCACCCGGACGGACGTGGGGACTGTCACTGAGGCTCATATCACAGCAGGACCCGATCGGCCCTCACCCGGGCGCCCGGCGTGCCGTGAGGCGGGCAACGCCCGCGCCCCGCCTGCCGCGAGAGCACGAGGGTCCTCCGCCCCGGGCCCTACGGAACGCCCCGTCATCCCTACGATCTGTGACCCGTATCACCGCCAGGTTGTGATCTGCGATTTAGGGACCCAGGTCCCACGGGGATAACCTGCGAGACGGACATGCCGCGTCCACGGTCACCGTGTACGCCTCCCTAGTGACAGCGCAGTCACGTTGCCCTTCGCGGCACGCCCACGCAGACAACGAACCGCGATCATCTAGAAAAGGGACGCGCGTGGACCTGTTCGAGTACCAGGCGAGGGACCTCTTCGCCAAGCACGGTGTACCGGTGCTGGCCGGTGAAGTCATCGACACGCCTGAGGCGGCGCGCGAGGCCACCGAGCGGCTTGGCGGCAAGTCGGTCGTCAAGGCGCAGGTGAAGGTCGGCGGCCGCGGCAAGGCCGGCGGCGTCAAGCTCGCCGCCACCCCGGACGAGGCCGTCGCCCGCGCGACGGACATCCTGGGCATGGACATCAAGGGCCACACGGTCCACAAGGTGATGATCGCGGAGACCGCTCCGGAGATCCTCGAGGAGTACTACGTCTCGTACCTCCTCGACCGCACCAACCGCACCTTCCTCGCCATGGCCTCCGTCGCCGGTGGCATGGACATCGAGGAGGTCGCCGCCACGACCCCCGAGAAGCTCGCGAAGGTGCCGGTCGACGCCAACAAGGGTGTCGACATCGAGAAGGCCCGCGAGATCGTCGCCCAGGCGCAGTTCCCGGCCGAGGTCGCCGAGCAGGTCGCCGAGGTCCTCGTGACCCTGTGGAAGACCTTCGTCGCCGAGGACGCGCTCCTCGTCGAGGTCAACCCGCTCGCGAAGGTCGCCTCCGGCGACGTCATCGCGCTCGACGGCAAGGTCTCCCTGGACGCCAACGCCGACTTCCGCCAGCCCGAGCACGAGGCGCTCGAGGACAAGGCCGCAGCCAACCCGCTCGAGGCTGCCGCCAAGGCCAAGGGCCTCAACTACGTCAAGCTGGAGGGCGAGGTCGGCATCATCGGCAACGGCGCCGGCCTGGTCATGTCGACCCTGGACGTCGTCGCGTACGCCGGTGAGAACCACGGCGGCGTGAAGCCCGCCAACTTCCTCGACATCGGTGGCGGCGCCTCCGCCGAGGTCATGGCGAACGGCCTGGAGATCATCCTCGGCGACAAGGACGTCAAGTCCGTGTTCGTCAACGTCTTCGGTGGCATCACCGCCTGTGACGAGGTCGCCAACGGCATCGTCCAGGCCCTCGAGCTCCTCGCCTCGAAGGGCGAGGAGGTCACCAAGCCGCTGGTCGTGCGACTCGACGGCAACAACGCGGAGCTGGGTCGCAAGATCCTGTCCGACGCCAACCACCCGCTCGTTCAGCGCGTGGACACCATGGACGGCGCGGCCGACAAGGCCGCCGAGCTCGCGGCTGCGAAGTAAGGGACGAGGACTAAACAGCCATGGCTATCTTCCTCAACAAGGACAGCAAGGTCATCGTCCAGGGCATGACCGGTGCCACGGGCATGAAGCACACCAAGCTCATGCTGGGTGACGGCACGAACATCGTCGGCGGCGTGAACCCGCGCAAGGCCGGCACGTCCGTCGACTTCGACGGCACCGAGATCCCGGTCTTCGGCACCGTCGCCGAGGCGATGGAGAAGACGGGCGCCAACGTCTCCGTCCTCTTCGTCCCGCCGGCCTTCGCCAAGGCCGCCGTGGTCGAGGCGATCGACGCCGAGATCCCGCTCGCCGTCGTCATCACCGAGGGCATCGCGGTCCACGACTCCGCCGCGTTCTACGCGTACGCCGTGGAGAAGGGCAACAAGACCCGCCTCATCGGCCCGAACTGCCCCGGTCTCATCACCCCGGGCCAGTCGAACGCCGGCATCATCCCGGGCGACATCACCAAGCCGGGCCGCATCGGCCTGGTCTCGAAGTCCGGCACGCTGACGTACCAGATGATGTACGAGCTCCGTGACCTCGGCTTCTCCTCCGCCGTCGGCATCGGTGGCGACCCGGTCATCGGCACCACGCACATCGACGCCCTGGCGGCCTTCGAGGCCGACCCGGACACCGACCTGATCGTCATGATCGGCGAGATCGGCGGCGACGCCGAGGAGCGTGCGGCCGACTTCATCAAGGCCCACGTCACCAAGCCGGTCGTCGGCTACGTCGCGGGCTTCACCGCCCCCGAGGGCAAGACCATGGGCCACGCCGGCGCCATCGTCTCCGGCTCCTCCGGCACCGCCCAGGCGAAGAAGGAGGCCCTCGAGGCCGCCGGTGTCAAGGTCGGCAAGACCCCGACCGAGACCGCCAAGCTGGCGCGCGCGATCCTCGCGGGCTGAACCGACGGGCTGTCTTTCGCACAGCAGCCCGACGGGCCGTGAAAAGAGTGGGCCCCGCCCCTCCCGGGAGACCGGGAGGGGCGGGGCCCACTCGCGTACCCGTGCCGCTCGTCACACGCTCATTCGGCCCCGGGGACCAGGCGTTCCGGGCCCGGATGCGGGGCCGTGCGCAGCAGCTCGCGGAGCGCCTTGTCCTCCGGGCGCAGCTTCTGCGGGCCGCCACGGACCGGGACGCCCTCGACGACCTCGCCGGGCGCGATGACCGGGATGTAGCGGGTCGGCGCGGTGACCACGGTGAAGGCCGTGGCGGCGATCAGCGCCGCCGTCACCGCGATCACCGTCCGGGTCAGCAGCCGCGACCGCCGCTCGCTGCCGGTCCGCACCGCGCACGCCTCGGGCAGCGTGGCCGTCGGCGCCTCCGCGACGAGCGCGGCCAGGCGCTGCTGCAGCGCCTCGGCTTCGGCGAGCTCGGGAACCCGCTGCGCGATGACCGTACGGGCGTGCAGCAGCCGGTTCCCGGTCGCCGGGGTGCTCGCCTCGGTCTCGGCCGCCGTCTCGGGCAGGTCGAGGCCGAGACCGTCGTACAGCAGGACGGTGCGGCGGTACGGGGCCGGCAGGTCCAGGAGCGCCCCGAGGAGCGCGCGCCGTGACGCCTCGGTGGGCGGCGCGTCCGGGTGCCGGTGGCGGCGCCGGAAGCGGTGCCAGGGCGACAGCGCGTACTCGTACGCCGCCGCGCGCACCCAGCCCACCGGATCGCGGTCGCACGCGACCTCGGGCCAGTGCTCCCAGGCGTGGTGGAAGGCGTGCTCGACGGACTCCCGGGAGAGCCGGCGGCGCCCGGTGAGCAGATACGTCTGATGGACGAGCCCGGGAGCGGCGTACGCGTAGAGCGCGTCGAAGGCGTCCTCGGGCGTGAGCCCGGGCGGGGCCGGCTCCTCGGCCGCCGGAACCTCCGGCTCCGCCGCCGCGGGCCCGACCGGCCCGGCGGACCTGGCGCCCCGTCCCGCCGCCCGCCGGCCGGCCCGCCGCGCCGCGGCCGTCCGGCCGCCCTCTGCCGGGGCGGACGCGTCGGACTCCGTTGCGGTCGGCTGGTCCGTTTCTGCCGGGGAGGACGCCTTCGGTTCCGGGGCGGTCGCCTCGCCAGGCGCCCCCGGCTCCGGGGCGGTCGCCTCGCCAGGCGCCCCCGGCTCCGGGGCGGTCGGCTCACCAGGCGGCCCCAGCTCCGGGGCGGTCGCCTCGCCTTGCGTTTCGGGCGCCGGCTCCCGGGACTGTTTCAGTCCCGGTTTGAGTCCGTCCTCGCCGTGCTCCGGCGCGTTCGAGGCCGCGTGGGCTCGGCCGGGCTCCCGGCTCTGCGCCCCGTGCGCTCCCTTCGCCAGCGGTGCCGTCGGGGCCTTCGGCGGGCGGTCGGCGCCCTTGGCGGCCGGGCGGGGGCGGGTGGCGGCGGGGGCGGGGCGGGCCGGTTTCTCGGTGCGGGGCGCGGTGGGCTCCTCGTACACGCCGAGCAGCTTCGCGTACGCCTCCCGCTTGCGCCCCCGCGGGGCGCTGCGGCCGGTCTCCCACGCCCGGACGGTGGCGCGGGTGACGCCCAGCGCCTCGGCGACCTGCTCCTCGCTCAACGGGAGCGCCTCACGCAGTCGGCGCCGCTCCTTGGGGGAGGGCAGCGCGACGGACGGACTCGTCGGACTCATCGAGGTCGACCTCCCGCGACGCAGCTCTGGGCGGAAAAGTACATAAACGTATCTTGGGCGACACAACGGCCATTCGCCTGTTACGAGGGCAAACCGCGTGTCGCTGGCAGCATGGCCCCCGTGACGCACCTGACCGCCGAGCAGCGCCCTTCGCCGGTGCCCGACGCCCCGGTCCAGGGCCGCCGGCCGGCCGCCCTGGCCACCGCGTTCGTGCGGGGCGGCATCGCGGCCGGGCTCGGCCTCGGCGCGCTCGCCGTGCTCGTGACGGGCGCCTGGATCGCCTCGCCGTACCCGGACGGCGGCCCCGGCGGCGCGCTGCACACCGCCGCCGGTCTGTGGCTGCTCGCGCACGGGGGTGACCTGCTGCGCCTGGACACCGTCTCCGGCGTTCCCGCACCCCTCGGCGTCACGCCGCTGCTGCTCGGCGTCCTGCCGTTGTGGCTCGCGCACCGGGCGGTCCGGGACACCCTCGACCCCGGCGAGGGGCGGCCCGTGCCGTCGCCGGCCGGGGCGGTGGCGGCGGTCGTCGGGGGATATCTGCTGGTCGCGGCCGCGGTGGTGGTCTATACGGAGGCCGGCGCGTTCCCCGCGGACCTGGTCACGGCGGGCGCCTGGACGCCGGCCACGGTGCTGGCCGCGGCGGCGACCGGCGCCTGGACGGCGCACGGCCGGCCGCTGCCGGAGCGGGAGCGGTTCGCCGTCGCGCTGGGCGCCGCCGGGGCCGGGATCACCGCGCTGCTGGGCGCCGGCGCGGTGCTCGTCGGGGCGTCGCTGCTCTGGCACGTCGGCGCGGCGCAGGCCTCGTTCAACGGGCTCGCGGGGGAGTGGTCGGGACGGATCGCCGTCACGCTGCTCGTGCTCGCGCTGCTGCCGAACGCCGTCGTGTGGGGTGTGGCGTACGGGCTCGGCCCCGGCTTCGCCCTCGGTACGGGCGCCCTCGTGACCCCGTTCGGCTTCACCGGAGTCCCCGCCCGCCCCGACTTCCCGCTGCTCGCGGCGCTGCCGGGACCCGGGCCCGGAAGCTGGCCGCACTGGACGGCGGCCGCCGTCCCGGCCCTCGCCGCCCTCGCCCTCGGGCGCCGCGTGGGCCGCGCCGCCCGCGCCTGGACCGTCCAGGAGGCGGCCCTGACCGTCCTTGCGGCTGCCTTCGCCTGCGGTGCCGCCGTCGCCGCCCTCGCCGCCGCGGCCGGCGGCCCGCTCGGCCCGGGGCGCCTCGCCGCCTTCGGCCCGGTGTGGTGGCAGACGGGCGCGGCGGCGGCGCTCTGGTTCCTGGCTCTCGGCGCGCCGACGGCCCTTGCGGTACGGGGCTGGGGGCGGCGCGCGCTGCGCAGGGCGGCCCGGGCGGCCGAGCCCGTACCCGACGCCCCGCCGTCGGCACCGCCCGGCCGGCCCGACGCCCCGGACCCCGCGGAGGCGTCCACCGACACCGTCGGCGCGTTGGCCCGCCTCGACGCACTGGAGGACGAGGACGAGGACGAGGACGAGGACGGTGGCGACGAGTCGTACGGCTTCCTCCCGGCCGCCTGGGAACCCCCGGCGGGCCTGCCCGCCACGCGCCCCGTCGGCTCGCCGCCGCCTCCGGAACCGGCCCCCGTCCCACCGCCCGAACCCGCGCCCGGCCCCACCGCGGAGCCGCTGCACCTGCCTCCGGGGCCGCCGGGGCCTCCGGGGCCGCCGGTACGTCCGGGATCGCCGGTGCCTCCGGGGCCTTCAGGATCTCCGGGACCCCCGCGACCGCCAGGGCCTCCCGGGCCCCCGGGACCTCCCGGGCCTCCGGGACCTCCCGGGCCGCCGGGACCTGCCGGGCCCCCGGGACCTTCCGGGCTTTCGTGGCGGGATCCCGCGGCCCCGGAGTCCCCGGACCGGGAATGACGGTCCGACGGCCCGCCTCCGGCCGTACGACGGCTTCACGTCCTACGGGGCTGCGGCTTCGGCGTGGCCTCAGCCTGTTCCGGGCCACGGGCGCGAGAACCGGATGTGGAGCGGGCCCGAGGGCGACGGCGGCGGGTCCCACCACCCGGGCCGAGAGGGGCCGAGGTGGACCGAGGCCCAGCGCTTCGGGTCGTCCCCGGCCGGACCGAAGCCGATCGCGGCGCGCCGCCCCCGACCCGTCCGAGCAGCTACTCCCGCACTCCGAACGTGTCCTGCAGCGGCTTCGGCAGCAGGCCGTTGCAGGCCAGCTGGCTCTGCTTCGTCAGGGCGTCCGCGCGGCACTCGTAGAAGTCGCGGTAGGCGAGGTGGACCGCGAAGCCGCTCGCGACGATCATCAGGGCGACCGAGGCGGTGACGAGGCCGGCGATCGCGGCGGTCTGCTTGGAGCGGGCGGCCGTGGCCGTCGCGGCGAGGGTCGCCGGGGACTGCGGGCCCTCCGGGGGCTTGGGCCTGGTGCGGAGGGCGCTGATGGCCCAGTAGGCGCCGAGGGCGCCGAGGAGGAGGGCCAGTTCCTGGACGAAGAAGGAGAAGAAGAAGGCCCACATGCCGGAGAGGACGGCGTAGCGGGCGCGGCGCTGGGCCGGATCCGTGGGGTCCCAGCGCAGGCCGGGGCCCTGGCCGCCGTCGGGGCCGCCCTGTCCGCCGCCCTGTCCGCCACCCGAGGGCTGGTCGGGGCGGCGGCCGAAGCCGTCCGAGGAGCGGCCGGGCTGGCTGGCGCTCCAGCCGGGGCCGGACGCGCTGCCGTCCGAACCTTCCGGGTGCCGCGGCTGCCACGGCTGGTCCGGCTGCCCCTCCGGCGGCGGTGCGAACGGGTTGTTGTCGTTCGTGGACTGGCGTTCCGGCATCTGCTGGACGTCTTCCCTCTGTCTGTCGACGGTCTGTCGTGCGGCGATTGCGGCGGTCTGTCGTACGGCTGTCGTACGCGGCTTCGGCCCTTCGTGCGGCCCCGGTCCGGCCCGTTCCGGCGGGCCCTCGGCCCCTGACGCTACCGCCCGGTCACGCCCCCGTCCCGTGGGGGCCTTCCGGAGTGCCGGTATCGTTGCTGACGGTCGGGCCCTTCGTAGGGTTCCCCGTATCGAGGGACGCGATTCGTTCGTACGACCGTACAAACACCACGGAAAGAGTGACCGCAGTGGCTGCCGCCCGCCTCGTCGTCCTGGTCTCCGGCTCCGGCACGAACCTCCAGGCCCTGCTCGACGCGATCGCCGCCGACCCCGAGGGCTACGGAGCCGAGATCGTCGCCGTCGGTGCCGACCGCGACGGGATCGCCGGTCTGGAGCGGGCCGAGCGCGCCGGGCTTCCCACCTTCGTGTGCCGGGTCAAGGACTTCGCGACCCGCGAGGAGTGGGACCGCGCCCTGACCGAGGCCACCGCCGCGTACGAGCCGGAGCTCGTCGTCTCGGCCGGTTTCATGAAGATCGTCGGCAAGGAGTTCCTCGCCCGCTTCGGCGGCCGGGTCGTCAACACCCACCCGGCGCTCCTCCCCAGTTTTCCCGGTGCCCACGGCGTGCGCGACGCACTCGCCTACGGGGCCAAGGTCACCGGATGCACCGTCCACTTCGTCGACGACGGCGTCGACACCGGCCCGATCATCGCCCAGGGCGTGGTCGAGGTGCGGGACGAGGACGATGAGGCCGCGCTCCACGAGCGCATCAAGGACGTCGAGCGCTCGCTGCTCGTCGAGGTCGTGGGGCGACTCGCCCGCAACGGCTACAGCATTGAGGGACGAAAGGTTCATGTCGGTGAGCACTGACACCGTTAAGCCCATCCGCCGCGCGCTGGTCAGCGTCTACGACAAGACGGGGCTCGAAGAGCTGGCCCGTGGTCTGCACGAGGCCGGCGTCGAGCTGGTCTCCACCGGCTCCACCGCGTCGAAGATCGCCGCGGCCGGCGTCCCGGTCACCAAGGTCGAGGAGCTGACCGGCTTCCCCGAGTGCCTGGACGGCCGCGTCAAGACGCTGCACCCGCGCGTGCACGCCGGCATCCTCGCCGACCTGCGCCTGGAGTCGCACCGCGCCCAGCTCGCCGAGCTCGGCGTCGAGCCCTTCGACCTGGTCGTCGTGAACCTCTACCCGTTCCGCGAGACCGTCGCCTCCGGCGCCTCGGCGGACGAGTGCGTCGAGCAGATCGACATCGGCGGCCCGTCGATGGTCCGCGCCGCCGCCAAGAACCACCCGTCCGTGGCGATCGTCACCAGCCCCGAGCGGTACGCCGACGTGCTCGCCGCCGTCCAGGCCGGCGGCTTCGACCTGGCCGCCCGCAAGCGGCTCGCCGCCGAGGCGTTCCAGCACACCGCCGCTTACGACGTCGCCGTCGCCTCCTGGTTCGCCGACGACTACGCCGCCGCGGACGACTCCGGCTTCCCCGACTTCCTCGGCGCCACGTACGAGCGGAACAACGTCCTGCGCTACGGCGAGAACCCGCACCAGGGCGCCGCGCTCTACGTCGACGGCACGGGCGGCCTCGCCCAGGCCGAGCAGCTGCACGGCAAGGAGATGTCCTACAACAACTACACGGACACCGACGCCGCGCGCCGCGCCGCCTACGACCACGCCGAGCCGGCCGTCGCGATCATCAAGCACGCCAACCCGTGCGGCATCGCGATCGGCGCCGACGTCGCCGAGGCGCACCGCAAGGCGCACGCCTGCGACCCGCTGTCCGCGTTCGGCGGCGTCATCGCCGTCAACCGCCCGGTGTCGGTCGAGATGGCCGAGCAGGTCGCCGAGATCTTCACCGAGGTCATCGTGGCCCCCGGCTACGAGGACGGCGCGGTCGAGATCCTCGCCAGGAAGAAGAACATCCGCGTGCTGCGCGCCGAGGGCGCCCCGAGCAACCCGGTCGAGGTCAAGCCGATCGACGGCGGCGCCCTCCTCCAGGTCACCGACCGCCTGCAGGCCGACGGCGACGACCCGGCCAACTGGACCCTCGCCACCGGCGAGGCCCTGTCGGAGGCCGAGCTCGCCGAGCTCGCCTTCGCCTGGAAGGCCTGCCGCGCGGTGAAGTCCAACGCGATCCTGCTCGCCAAGGACGGCGCCTCCGTCGGCGTCGGCATGGGCCAGGTCAACCGTGTCGACTCCGCCAAGCTGGCCGTCGAGCGGGCCGGCGAAGAGCGGGCCCGTGGCTCGTACGCCGCCTCGGACGCCTTCTTCCCGTTCCCCGACGGCCTGGAGATCCTCACCGGTGCCGGCGTGAAGGCGGTCGTGCAGCCGGGCGGCTCGGTCCGCGACGAGCTGGTGATCGAGGCCGCGCAGAAGGCGGGCGTGACGATGTACTTCACCGGCACGCGCCACTTCTTCCACTGATCGGTCCGCGCGACCGCGCAGTGCCGCGGGCGGGCCGCCGGCCCGCTCGCGGCACTCCGCCGGCCGGGTGACTCTGTTCTAATGGGTTGCTCTTTGTCGGTCGGCGGCTGGTCCATGGGGGCGCGCGGTGTTGGAAGTGCAGAAGGGGGCGGCGGCGGTGCCCTCCGCCCGCAAGCCCGCTGACGAGGCCGTCACCGGGCCGCCGGACGCCGCCGCGCCGGCGGCGTCCGCACGGCTCCTTCCGTACGCGGCGATCGCCACCGTGCTCGGCGCGCTGTACTTCCTCTACTCCTGGATCCAGTACGAGCGGTTCCGCACGCCCTCCTGGGACCTCGGCATCTTCGAGCAGTCCGTCAGGGCCTACGCGGAGCTGCGCGCCCCGATCGTCGACATCAAGGGGCCCGGCTTCCTCATACTCGGGGACCACTTCAGCCCGGTGACCGCGCTCCTCGCGCCGCTGTACTGGCTGTGGTCCTCCCCGCTCGCCCTCCTCCTCGCGCAGGCCGCGCTCTTCGCCGCCTCCGCCGCGATCGTCGGCCGCACCGCGCAGCAGGTGCTCGACAGCCGCGCCACGGGCATCGCCCTCACGGTCGCGTACGGGCTCTCCTGGGGCCTCCAGGAGGCCGTCAAGTCCGACTTCCACGAGATCGCCTTCGCCGTCCCGCTGCTCGCCCTGAGCTGCCGGGCCCTGCTCCTCGGGCGCTGGAACCAGGCCGCCGCCTGGGCCGCGCCGCTCGTCCTCGTGAAGGAGGACATGGGCCTGACCGTCGCCATGGTCGGCGCGGTCCTCTTCGTCAAGGGCCAGAAGCGCCTCGGCGCCTCCCTCGCCGCCTTCGGGGCGGCCTTCTTCGCGCTCACCGTGCTCGTCCTCATCCCGGCCTTCAGCAAGGCCGGCCAGTACGACTACTGGGCCAAGATCGACAAGACCGGCGCGGGCGCGGACGTGTCGGCGCTCGACTCGATCGTGGGCGCGTTCGGCCACGGCGAGAAGTGGGAGATGCTCCTCTTCCTCGTCGGCATCACCGGCTTCCTGTGCCTGCGCTCCCCGCTGATGCTGCTCGTGCTGCCCACGCTCGGCTGGCGCTTCCTCTCCCAGGACCCCAACCACTGGGGCATGTTCTGGCACTACAGCGCCATCCTCATGCCGGTGGTCTTCCTCGCCCTGGTCGACGCGGTCCGTGCCGTCCGCACCTCGCCGCGCCCCTGGCTCGTCTCGTACGGGAAGGTCGTCGTCCCCGTCGTCACGGCGATCGCGCTCGTGCACGCCCTGGACATGCCGCTGCGGGAGCTGCTGCGCTCCGAGACGTACGCGACCGACGCCCGCGTCAGGGACGCGCGGCGGGCGGTCGAGGCGGTGCCGGCGGGCGCCAGTGTGGAGACGAACGTGACGCTCATGGCCCATCTGACCGGTGACCACACCGTCTACTGGGTCGGCGGCGCGCCGGGAGTCCGCCCCGACTACATCGCCCTCGACCTCAACTCCGGCTGGTCCCAGCCGGTCACGGACCCGGTCGGCCTCGCGGGCCAGCTGCACCCGGGGGCGCGGTACGAGGTGACGGCGCAGGAGGGGCAGTTCGTGGTGTTGCGGCGGGTCTGAGCCGTCGGCGCGCACATGCGCGCGTACGGACGCGGAAGGGGCCCGGTTCCAGTCGGAACCGGGCCCCTTCGCGCAGGACTGTCAGGACAGTCGGATCAGGCCAGTCAGAACTGCTGGCGCTTGAACCAGGCGGCGCCGTCCGCCTTCGAGACGAAGACGATGATCAGGATGCCGAGCACGAGGCCGACGATGCCGGTGGGCAGCGAGGTGAGGCCGCCCAGGACGATGAACGCGCCGTACACGATCGTGCAGACGCGGACGCCGTTGCCGCCGGACTTGAACTTGGCGGCGAGGGTCATCGAGATCGCGGCGAAGACCAGCACCAGCACGCCCATGCCGATGAACAGGCCCGTGCCGAAGGAGTTGAACGCCTCGGCGTCGGACGTCGACGCCGAGGAGGTGTCGAGCTTGCTGACCATGGACGACATCACGACGAGGCCGATGGCGCCGAGGACCTGGAGGCCGCCCATGATCCACAGCATCACGCGGGCCGCCTTGACACCGCCCGGCATGGCCATCGGGACGCCGGGGTAGCCGCCGGGGGCGCCGTACGCCGGGGCGGCCGGGTAGCCGTAGCCCTGCTGCGGCGGGACGCCCTGCGGGGCCTGCTGCGGGTAGCCGTAGCCGGGCTGCTGGCCCTGCGGCTGCTGGCCGTAGGGGTTGTTCGGGTCGCCGAAGCTCATCGAGGAGTTCCTCCGTTGTTTTCCTGCGGGGACGACGCGGCCCGCGCGGAGGAGTGTTCAGCACGTGTTTCACAACGTATGAGCGGTTTTGCCCCCCGGCACTGCCCGCGGCTTTGCGCGGATCATCGTCGTCACAATGGCGACTTCTTGTCCAGTCGATAGGCGGGGATACGCGCTGGAGTTGTGCAGTTGCAATGTGCCGGTCCGGTTCGGACGCCGACGGGGCACCGAAGGACGGCCGAGGAGAAGACCGAATTGGAATCCGGCGGGGGTCATCCGGGAGGATGGCCGCATGAGCGCCCAGATTCTCGATGGCAAGGCCACCGCAGCCGCGATCAAGTCCGATCTGACCGTCCGCGTGGCGGCCCTCAAGGAGCAGGGCGTGACGCCCGGACTCGGCACGATCCTGGTCGGCGACGACCCGGGCAGCCGCAAGTACGTGGCCGGAAAGCACCGTGACTGCGCCGAGGTCGGCATCGCGTCGATCCAGCGCGAACTGCCCGAGACGGCAAGCCAGGAGGAGATCGAGGCGGTCGTCCGCGAGCTCAACGAGGATCCGGCGTGCACCGGTTACATCGTGCAGCTGCCGCTGCCCAAGGGCATCGACGAGAACCGCATCCTGGAGCTGATGGACCCGGCCAAGGACGCCGACGGTCTGCACCCGATGAACCTCGGCCGGCTCGTCCTCAACGAGCCCGCCCCGCTGCCCTGCACGCCGAACGGCATCATCACGCTGCTGCGCCGCCACGGCGTGGAGATCGCGGGCGCGGAGGTCGTGGTCGTCGGCCGCGGTGTCACCATCGGCCGCCCGATGCCGCTGCTGCTGACCCGCCGCTCCGAGAACGCCACCGTGACCCAGTGCCACACCGGCACGAAGGACCTGTCGGCCCACCTGAAGCGCGCCGACGTCATCGTCGCCGCGGCGGGTGTCGGGCACCTGATCAAGCCGGAGGACGTGAAGCCGGGCGCGGCCGTGCTCGACGTCGGCGTCTCGCGCAACGGCGAGGGCAAGATCGTCGGCGACGTGCACCCGGGCGTCGCCGAGGTCGCCGGCTGGATCTCCCCGAACCCGGGCGGCGTGGGCCCGATGACCCGCGCGCAGCTCCTGGTCAACGTCGTCGAGGCCGCCGAGCGCGCGGCCGGGGTCCGCTGACCGTGTCCTCCTCCGAAGCCCGGGTCGCGGAGGAGCCGACGGGCGGCGAAGGCGACGGGGAAGGCGGGGAGGTCGCGTCCCGCCGTCACCCGCGGGCGAAGCTCACCACGACGACCGCCCGCCCCGAGGGCGGCGGCCGTGCGGCGCCCGGCGACGCGCCGGCGCCGGCCCGGCAGTGGCCGCTGCTCACCGTGCTCGGGATGGCCGCGCTCGGCCTGCTCGTCACCGGCACCGACCTGTTCGCGCAGTCCTTCCGCGTAGGCACCCTGCTGATCGGGGCGGCGCTGCTGACCGGCTCGGTGCTGCGGCGCGTGCTGCCGTCGGTGGGGATGCTGGCGGTGCGCTCGCGGTTCACCGACATGATCACGTACGGGGTGATGGGCGCCCTGATCGTGCTGCTCGCGCTGATGGTGCAGCCGGAGCCGTGGCTGCGGATCCCGTTCCTGGAGGACGTCCTCCATCTGACGGTCAGCTGAGGCGGCCGCTGCGGCAGCCGCTGGGGAAGCCGCTGAGGCGGCCGCCGGAGCGGCGACGGCGCCCGGCCACACCCCCCGGGGAGGAGGGGGGCCGCCGGGGTGCAGGGGGATGTTAGTGACAAATGTTGTTAAAGGTGCGCCGGGGCCAGGTGGG
>NZ_JBSGBF010000095.1:0-31260 GCF_053601115.1 Streptomyces sp. NPDC004788 | reverse complement strand
GGATCCTGCTCGGCATCCTGCTCCTGCAGGCCGTGCTCTCGTTCCGCCTGGAGAACACGGCGTACCCTCGGGTGCGGCCCTTCCGCTGTTTCACGTGAAACATCTCCGTCGTTTCACGTGAAACAGCGCAGAGCAGTGTCGTTTCACGTGAAACGGTGCAGAGCGGTCAGCGGGTGGCGCCGGTGACCAGCCAGCGGCCCGAGCGGGTGCGCCACCACAGCGTCGCCATCCGGACGGTCATCATCACCGTCATCGCGCCCCACAGCGCGGTCAGCCCGCCGCCGAGGCTCGGGACGAGCAGGGCGATCGGAGCGAAGACGGCCAGGGTGAGCAGCATGGCCCAGGCGAGATAGGGGCCGTCGCCCGCGCCCATGAGGACGCCGTCGAGGACGAAGACCACTCCGGAGATCGGCTGGGAGAGCGCGACGACCAGAAGGGCCGGGAGCAGGACGTCGCGGACCGCGGAGTCGTCGGTGAAGAGCGGCACGAAGAGGGGGCGGGTGAGGATCAGCAGCACGCCGAGGGCGATACCGCAGACCACGCCCCACTGGACCATGCGGCGGCAGACCTGGCGGGCGCCGTCCGCGTCGTCGGCGCCGAGATAGCGCCCGATGATGGCCTGTCCGGCGATGGCGATCGCGTCGAGGGCGAAGGCCATCAGGCTCCAGAGGGACAGGATGATCTGGTGCGCGGCGACATCGGCGTCCCCGAGCCGGGCGGCGACGGCGGTGGCGATCATCAGGATGGCCCGCAGCGAGAGCGTACGGACCAGGAGCGGGGCTCCGGCCTGGGCGCAGGCCCGGATGCCGGCGGCGTCGGGGCGCAGGGAGGCGCCGTGCTTCCGGGCACCGCGGACGACCACGTACAGATAGGCGGCGGCCATGCCGAGCTGGGCGATGACCGTGCCCCAGGCGGATCCCGCGATGCCGAGTCCGGCGCCGTAGACGAGGCCGAGGTTGAGGGCGGCGTTGGCGGCGAAGCCGGCGATGGCGACGTAGAGCGGGGTGCGGGTGTCCTGGAGGCCGCGCAGGACACCGGTGGCGGCGAGCACGACGAGCATGGCGGGGATGCCGAGGATGGAGATCCGCAGATACGTGATGGCGTAGGGGGCGGCGGTGTCGGAGGCGCCGAAGAGGTCGACGAGCCAGGGCGCGGTGGGCAGGGTGAGGGCGACCACGGCGGCCCCGAGGATCAGGGCGAGCCAGATGCCGTCGATCCCCTGGCGGATGGCGGCCTGGAGGTCGCCCGCGCCGACGCGGCGGGCGACCGCCGCGGTCGTGGCGTAGGCGAGGAAGATGAACACGCTCACCGCGGTGGAGAGCAGAGCCGAGGCGATGGCGAGTCCGGCGAGCTGGGGGGTGCCGAGGTGGCCGACGATGGCGCTGTCGGCCATGAGGAAGAGGGGCTCGGCGACGAGTGCGCCGAAGGCCGGGACGGCGAGTGAGAGGATCTCGCGGTCGTGTTGCCGCCGGCCGGTCTTGCGGGTCGCGGGAGCCTGATGCATGCGCTCAATCCAACCATCCACAGGTAAGAGATGCAATGCCTATAGGGTCCTTACATATTCTGCGAGAGCGCCTTCGCGTGTGCGCCGTTTGTTCTGATCTTGAGCCGGGTGTGGAAGTTTTTCTCCCCCACAGCCCGTGGACGGAAAAAGACCAGGTCAGCGGTGTCGGGTGAGCTGCGTTATGAGTTTGTCCACATGGCTGTCCCCTGGTCCGTGCACAGGTTCCGCGGAGTTCTCCACAGCATCTGGGCCTTCACCCACAGGCCCTGTGGATAACCAGATTGGCTGACGGTGCCCGCGGGCCTACCGTGGTCCGGCGCCCGACGCGCGAGAGTGGCAACGGTTGTCCGCGGAGCGGACGGGAGGAGGTGGCTTGGTGAGCATGCCCGAGCCCATGGACGATCCCTGGGCCGAGAGCGGACCGAGCGACCGGCTGCCCGTGCGCACCCGCGGTGGTGGCGAGGGCCGGGGTCGTGGCCGCGGCCGAGAGGACCAGCACGAGCGCGGCAGCGAGGGCGGCTGGGACAGCGGCGTGTCCGCGTTCGAGCGTGTTCCCCCGCAGGACCTGGACGCCGAGCAGTCCGTCCTCGGCGGCATGCTGCTCTCCAAGGACGCCATCGCCGACGTCGTCGAGATCATCAAGGGTCACGACTTCTACAAGCCGGCCCACGAGACCGTCTACGCGGCGATCCTCGACCTCTACGCGAAGGGCGAGCCCGCCGACCCCATCACGGTCGGCGCCGAGCTCACCAAGCGCGGCGAGATCACCCGGGTCGGCGGCGCCTCCTATCTGCACACGCTCGTCCAGTCGGTGCCGACCGCCGCCAACGCCTCGTACTACGCGGAGATCGTCCACGAGCGGGCCGTGCTGCGCCGTCTCGTGGAGGCCGGCACGAAGATCACGCAGATGGGATACGCGGCCGACGGCGACGTCGACGACATCGTCAACCGGGCCCAGGCGGAGATCTACCAGGTCACCGAGCAGCGCACCACCGAGGACTACCTGCCGCTCGGCGACATCATGGAGGGCGCGCTCGACGAGATCGAGGCGATCGGCTCCCGCAGCGGCGAGATGACCGGTGTGCCCACCGGCTTCACCGACCTCGACGCGCTCACCAACGGCCTTCACCCCGGCCAGATGATCATCATCGCGGCCCGTCCCGCCATGGGTAAGTCCACGCTCGCGCTGGACTTCGCCCGTGCCGCCTCCATCAAGCACAACCTGCCCAGCGTCATCTTCTCCCTCGAAATGGGCCGCAACGAGATCGCGATGCGTCTGCTCTCGGCCGAGGCCCGGGTGGCGCTGCACCACATGCGCTCCGGCACCATGACCGACGAGGACTGGACCCGGCTCGCCCGCCGGATGCCGGACGTCTCGCAGGCCCCGCTCTACATCGACGACTCGCCGAACCTGTCGATGATGGAGATCCGCGCCAAGTGCCGTCGTCTCAAGCAGCGCAGCGGCATCAAGCTCGTCATCATCGACTACCTCCAGCTGATGCAGGCCGGCGGCTCCAAGCGTGCCGAGAGCCGGCAGCAGGAGGTCTCGGAGATGTCGCGAAACCTCAAGCTCCTCGCCAAGGAGCTGGAGCTCCCGGTGATCGCGCTCTCCCAGCTGAACCGAGGCCCCGAGCAGCGCACCGACAAGAAGCCGATGGTCTCCGACCTCCGTGAGTCCGGCTCGATCGAGCAGGACGCCGACATGGTCATCCTGCTGCACCGCGAGGACGCCTACGAGAAGGAGTCCCCGCGCGCGGGCGAGGCCGACATCATCGTCGGCAAGCACCGTAACGGTCCGACGGCGACGATCACCGTGGCCTTCCAGGGCCACTACTCGCGCTTCGTGGACATGGCACAAACCTGATCGGGTTCGGTGCGGTCGCGCGGCATGATCGTCGCATGACCTCATCCTTCGAAGCCCTGCTGCCCAGCACCGAACGCGCCCTGCTGCACCGCATCGCCGTCGCCCAGACCGAGGGCCGCTCGCCCTCGTTCGCCGGTGGCGTGGTGCGGGACGGGAAGACGGTCTGGTTCGGGTCGCGTACCTGTGTCGACGGGCACGCGCCCGACGACCGGACGCAGTTCCGGATCGGCTCGATCACCAAGGTGTTCACCGCGGTTCTGGTGATGCGGCTCCGGGACGAAGGGCTGATCGGCCTGGACGACCCGCTGGAGAAGCATCTGCCGGGCACCGGCGTGGGCGAGGTGACGATCGCTCAACTCCTCGGCCACAGCTCCGGGCTCGCCGCCGAGACGCCCGCGCCGTGGTGGGAGCGGACGCCCGGGACGACCAGGCCGGAGCTGGCCGACGTGCTGGGGGAGCGGCCGTCGGTGCATCCGGCCGGGCGGCTCTTCCACTACTCCAACCCCGGCTACACGCTGCTCGGTTCGCTCGTCGAGGCCGTCCGCGGGGTGCCCTGGGAGGAGGCGCTGCGCACCGGGATCCTGGAGCCGCTGGGTCTCGGCCGGACGACCGTTCAGCCGGTCGCCCCGGCGGCAGGCGGCTGGGCGGTGCACCCGTGGGCCGATGTGATGATGCCGGAGCCGGCCGAGGACCTGGGGATCATGGCGCCCGCCGGGCAGTTGTGGTCGACGGTCGGCGACTTGTGCCGGTTCGCCGCGTTCCTGGCCGAGGGCGACGACCGGGTGCTCTCCCGGGCGTCCGTCGAGGAGATGCGGGTGCCCTCGGTGCCGCCGGCCGCCGGTGACCCGGACGGGGGTTACGGTCTCGGGCTCCAGCTGCTGCGCAGGGACGGCCGCACGCTCGTCGGCCACACGGGCTCGCTGCCGGGCTTCGTCGCCACGCTGTGGGTGAGCGTCGAGGACGGTCTGGCCGCGGTGTGCCTCGCGAACGCCACCTCCGGGCCCCTGCCGTCCATCGTGGCCGCCGATCTCGTACGGATCGTGGCGGAGGCCGAGCCGCGCCTGCCGGAGCCCTGGCGGCCCCTTCCCGAGGCCGAGGTCGACACGGAGCTGCTCGCGCTCGCCGGGCCCTGGTACTGGGGGACCTACGCGTACGGGTTGCGGGTCGGCGCCGGGCGCGCGGTGAGCCTGGAGCCGCTGAAGGGGGTCGGGCGGCGGGCGAGCTTCCGGCCGCTGCCCGAGGGCGGCTGGGTCGGTCTCGACGGCTACTACCAGGGCGAGACGCTGCGTGTGGTGCGGCGCCCGGACGGCTCGGTGAGCCATCTCGACCTCGGCTCCTTCGTCTTCACCCGGGAGCCGTACGAGCAGGGGGACGCCGTGCCGGGCGGTGTGGACGAGGCCGGCTGGCGCGGCCTCTGACGGTCCCGCGGCCGGCCCGACGGCGAAGCGCGCTGTTTCACGTGAAACAGCGCGCTTGTGAAGTCCTGGTCAGAGGCTCAGCTTGAAGCCGAGGTGCGAGGGCTCGAAGCCGAGCCGCTCGTAGAAGCGGTGGGCGTCCGTGCGGGTGACGTCCGAGGTCAGCTGCACGAGGCCGCAGCCCCGCACCCGGGACTCCGCCACGGCCCACTCGATGAGCCGGGTGCCGAGGCCGCTGCCGCGCTCCTCCGCGTGGACGCGGACGCCCTCGATGATCGAACGGGTCATGCCCCGCCGGGAGAGCCCGGGGATGATCGTGAGCTGGAGCGTGCCGACGACCTTCCCCGCGCGCACGGCCACGACGACATGCTGATGGGGGTCCCCGTCGAGCCGGTCGAAGGCGGCGGCGTACGGCGTGAGGTCGTCGGGCGACTCGCGCAGGGCGCCCAGCGGGTCGTCGGCGAGCATCGCCACGACGGCGGGGAGGTCGTCGCGCTCCGCGGGCCGGATCGTCAGATCGCTCATGCCGGGACGCCCAGGTCCTCGACGACGCGGACGAACGGCGCCAGCTCGGGATTCCGGGCGGCCTCGTCCAGGGCCTCGCGCAGCGCCTTGTCGTTGGTGGGGCGGGCCTCGGCGAGCAGCTGCAGGCCGGCCTCGGTGACGTCGGTGTAGATGCCGCGCCGGTCGGTGGCGCAGAGATACCGGGTGAGCAGACCGCGGTCCTCCAGGCGGGTGACGAGCCGTGTGGTCGCGCTCTGGCTGAGCACCACGGCGTCGGCGACCTGCTTCATCTGGAGGTGGCCGCCGGGGCCGTCGTGCTGGCGGCTGAGCACGTCGAGCAGCGAGTACTCGCGGACACTCAGACCGTGCTGGGACTCCAGGGCGCGCTCGACGTGCGACTCGATCCTGCCGTGCAGCAGGGAGAGGGCGCACCAGCCCTGGGCGAGGGCCGTCAGGGCGGGGTCCGTCGCGGTCATGGTCTCTCCTCGCTTCCTCGGTCTCTCCTCGGTGCGGAGCGGTATCTGCCAGCGTAGTCGAAGAGACGCAAAATTCCGCGTGTGCAAGTAATCGTCCGGGCGGCCGGGCCCGGACGTCACGTCACCCCGCCGCGACGGTCAGCGGGGCGAAGCGGCGGCTTCCGTCGCCCGGCAGGCCGGGCACCGAGCGGACCATCAGGGCGGTGGTGAAGATCCGGCCCACGCCGTTCGCCTGGAGCCAGGTGAGCAGGGCGGTGTGTTCCGAGTCGACGTCCGTGCGCAGCGGGCGGTCGGTGGCGTCGGCCAGGGAGGTCACCAGGTGCTGGGCGGTCGCCGGGTCGCGGGCGATCAGCGGGCCGACGACATGGGTGTCCATGTTCGGCCAGATGGCGGCGAAGCCGGTGAGCTCGCCGTCCCGTTCCGCGACCCGCAGCTGGTCGGCGAAGGCCGGCAGCCGGGTGATGAGGTGGGTGCGGTCGACGCCGAAGACCTCACGGTCGAGGCGCAGGATCGCCTGGAGGTCCTCCGCGGTGGCAGGCCGGACCGAGGTGCCGGCCGGGGCCTCGGAGGCCGGTTCGGCGAAGGTGAAGCGGCCTTTGAGCAGCTCCGACGTGCCGATCGCGGCGAAGCCCAGCTGCTCGTAGAGCGGTCGTCCGTTGGGCGTGGCGTACAGCGTCAGTGGGGTGCCGTCGTACTCGGTGAGTACGTGCTGCATCAGCCGGCGCCCCACGCCTCGGCGGGCGTAGCGCTCGGCGACCAGGACCATGCCGATCGCGGCCAGCCCCGGTCCGTACGAGGTGACGACGCAGGCCGTCACCAGTCCCTTGCCGTCGGGGTCGTCGATGCCGTAGCCCGTGCCCGCGGCGAGCAGCAGGCCCCACTTGTACTCCTCCCGGTCCCATCCCCGGTCCTCGGAGAGATCGGCACAGGCACGGAGGTCGTCCGAGGTGAGGCGCCGGATGGGGAGCTGGTCGAGCGAGGTCTGCGAGATCGGCATGACGGCCAGGCTGTCCGACGTGCCGAGGAGACGTCCACCGGTTTTACGGAAGGGACCGGCACGCGGCGGAGCGGGGTTGACCTGGCGTTGTTTCACGTGAAACACCGCCCGCGCGTGGCCGCGCCACCCCGCCGTCGCCTCGCTCGTACTAGCCTCGGCACATGTGGCTGACCTGACGCGCGCCCGTGACGGGCACAGACTGCATCTCTTCGATCTCGACGGCACGCTGATCCGTGACTCGGCGGCCGCGGTGGAGATCTCCCGGCAGCTCGGGTTGAGCGAGGAGATCGAGCAGCTGGAGCAGGACTTCCTGGTGCGCGGGATGACCCCCGACGAATTCGCCGTGCAAGCCCATGCCCTGTGGGCCGAACTCACCCCGGAGCAGGTGACCTCGGCCTTCGAGGGAGCACCCTGGCTGGCCGGCATCCGCGAGGTGTGGGCGGAGATCCGGGCCGGCGGCGGCCGCTGCGCGGTCATCTCCCTCTCGCCCGACTTCTTCGTCGAACGGCTCCTGGACTGGGGACTCGACGCGGCCCACGGCTCCCGCTGGCCCGCCGTCCCCTTCACCGAGCCGATCCACCGGCCCGGCATCCTCAACGCCTCGGCGAAGGTGCGGATCGCCCGGGAGCTCTGTGAGCGCTTCGGGCTCGATCTGGCCGACTGCGTGGCGTACGGCGACTCGATGTCGGACGCCGAGCTCTTCGCGATCGTCCCGGAGAGCGTGGCCGTGAACGCGGACCACCATCTGGCCGGCCTGGCGACGCACCGCTACGGCGGAGCCGATCTGCGCGAGGCCTACGCACTGGTCCGAAACAGCGCAGCCTAGCCCTCCGCGGGCGCCGATTGACCGGAATTCCCACTTTCTGTCCGGCGTGACCTCAGGACTGCCATCCTGCGAGCACGGAGGCCGACTGCGGGGAGGCAAGGCATGAAGGAAGCTCCGGCCGCGGCCACGGACGCGCCGCTGCCTCGAATACCGGCACCACCGGCCGGGGCGGAAGCGGCACCGGAAGGGCCATCGGCACTGGACGGGCCATCGGCACCGGCTGGATCACCGGCACTGGACGGATCATCGGCACTGGACGGATCACCGGCACCGGCTGGGTCGCCGGCACCACCGGCCACGGCCCCGTCGGGCGGTCCCTCGCCCGACGCCGTCCTGGTCCGGCGCACCCTGAGCGAGATCGCCCCCGTCGCCGACCGGGTGACCTCGTACTTCTACGCCCTGCTGTTCATCGGCAGCCCAGGGCTGCGCGAGATGTTCCCGCCGGCCATGGACACCCAGCGCGACCGGCTGCTCAAGGCGCTGCTGACGGCGGCCGAGCACCTCGACAACACCCGGGTCCTGACCGAGTACCTGCAGAACCTGGGTCGCGGGCACCGCAAGTACGGCACCCGGCCGGAGCACTACCCGGCCGTCGGCGAGGCGCTGATCGGGGCCCTCGCCCGGTACGCCGAGGGCGTCTGGAACGCCGAGACCGAGGCGGCCTGGGTCCGTACGTACACGACGATCTCGCAGATCATGATCGACGCGGCCGCCGAGAACGAGGCAGAGGCACCGGCCTGGTGGCAGGCCGAGGTGGTCAGCCACGATCTGCGCACCCCGGACGTCGCCGTGGTCACCCTCCGGCCCGACCAGCCGTACCCGTTCCTCGCCGGGCAGTACACGACCCTGGAGACCCCGTGGTGGCCGCGGATATGGCGGCACTACTCCTTCGCCTCGGCGCCCCGGCCGGACGGGCTGCTCTCGCTCCATGTGAAGGCCGTGCCGGCGGGGTGGGTGTCGAACGCCCTCGTCCACCGCGCCCGGCCCGGGGACGTGCTGCGGCTCGGTCCGCCCGCAGGTTCGATGACGGTCGACCACTCGACCGACAACGGGCTGCTCTGTCTGGGCGGGGGGACCGGTATCGCGCCGATCAAGGCGTTGGTCGAGGACGTCGCCGAGCACGGCGACCGGCGGCACGTCGAGGTGTTCTACGGCGCCCGCAACGGCCACGACCTCTACGACATCGACACGATGCTGCGGCTCCAGCAGACCTTCCCGTGGCTCTCCGTCCGTCCGGTCACCGAGGACCAGGGGCGCCTGCCGGACGCCGTGTGCCGCTATGGGCCCTGGGCCGAGTACGACGCCTATCTGTCGGGGCCGCTCGGCATGATCCGCAGCGGGGTCGACGCCCTGAAGGGCGCCGGCATCCCCACCGACCGGATCCGTCACGACTACCTGGGGGAGCTGGTCACCTCGGCTTGAACCGGAGCCTGAGCCGAGGACAGTCCGAAGAAACGTGCCGTCAGCCCAGGTCGGGCGCGTGCATCGCGCGGACGCCCTCGATGTTGCCGTCCAGGTAGTGGCGCAGCGAGAGCGGGACGAGGTGGACGGCGGCGATCCCGACCCGGGTGAACGGCACCCGGACGATCTCGTACTCGCCCGTCGGCTCGTCGACCTCGGGGCCGTGCCGCTGCGCGGGGTCCATGGACTCCAGGCGGCAGACGAAGAAATGCTGCACCTTCACCCCGGAGACGCCGCCGTCGACGATGTGCTCGACGGTGTCGACGAAGCAGGGGACCACATCGGTGATCTTTGCGCCGAGTTCCTCGTGGACCTCGCGGTGCAGGGCCTCGACGACCGTCGAGTCGGAGGGCTCGACCCCGCCGCCGGGCGTCACCCAGTAGGGATCGACTCCCGGCTTGGTGCGCTTGATCAGGATCAGGTCGTTCCCGTCGAGCAGGATGGCGCGTGCGGTGCGCTTGACCACTGGTCGTTCGGTCATGGAAGGAAAATGGCCCGTCCTCGCTGTCCTGAAACACGCGCTGTCCTGAAACACATCCTGTCCCGACACACGTCCTGTCCTGACACGCATGCTGTCCTGACACTCAGGCTTCCCTCGGAACACGCGGCGGTCCCGCCGCTCACCACTCCCCCGCGGCCGCGAGCAGCCGCTCATGGGCCCGCGCGAGGTGCGGCAGGGCGAGGGTGCCGGTGCGGACGACGAGGAAGTAGGTGCGCAGCGGCGGCACGGGCGGGTCGAGCAGCGCCACCAGACGGCCCCGGGCCAGCTCCGGCTCGCACAGATAGCGCGGCAGCACGGCGAGACCGGCGCCGGAGGCGGCGGATTCCAGGACGGCCCGCAGATCCGGGACGATCACGGTCGCGGCGGCCGCCGGCTTGGTCTCGAAGACGGCCGTCCAGTAGCGGGAGACGAAGGGCAGCGACTCGTGCACCTCGACCACCGGCAGCTGCTCCAGGACGAGCGCACCCTCGCCGAGCAGCACGTCGGGGGAGAGCCGGGCGGCCCAGCGCGGGGCGGCGACCAGGACATGCTCCTCGTCGCAGAGCGGGGTGGCCGACAGGAGCCCGCCGCGGGGGCGGGCGGTGGCGACGGCCAGGTCGTGGTGGCCGGCGGCGAGCCCGTCCAGGGTCTCCTGCGCGTTGCCGATCAGTGAGACCCGGACGGCGAGGCCCTGGGTGACCAGCGGGGTGAGCGCGGGCAGCACCCGCGCCGAGGTGAACTCGGGCGGCCCGGCGACATGCAGGGTGCGCACGCCGTTCTGCTCGTCCAGGCCGGTCTCGGTGATCTCGACCAGCGCGTCCAGGTGCGGGGCGGCGCGGTGGGCGAGCTCGTCGCCGATGGTGGTGGGGGTGACCCCGCGGGCCCGGCGGAGGAAGAGCGGGCGGCCGAGCTGCCGTTCCAGGGTGCGGATCTGGCTGGTGACGGCCGGCTGGGAGAGGCCGAGGAGCGCTGCGGCGCGGGTGAAGGAGCCGGCCCGGTGCACGGTGACGAAGGTGCGCAGCAGGGTCAGATCCATGTCCGCACCCTCCCGGCCCTGTGTCCGTTCGACTGAACCGTCCAACTATAAATAAGTCGATAGGTCGCTGTCGCTACCGTGATTGGACACTGACGCAGAGTCAACTAGCCTTGTTCGGGCGGTTGTCCGCACAGGAACCCGCAAGGGGAACAGGGGCGCTCCGAGCCACGAGGGGGGAGGTTCGGAGCGCCCCTGTCACGCTGTCCGGCGGCCGCTGTCCGGCGCCGCTGTCCGGCCCCGCTATCCGGCGTCCTTGGCGGTCTCGTCGAGGGCTCGCAGGACGTCCTCGATGAGGTCCTCGGGGTCCTCCGCGCCCACCGAGAAGCGGACGAAGCCCTCCGGCACCGCGTCCCCGCCCCAGCGGCCGCGCCGCTCGGCCGTGGACCGCACCCCGCCGAAGCTGGTCGCCTCCTCGACCAGGCGCAGCGCGCCCAGGAAGCGTTCGGCCCGCTCCCGGTCGCGCAGCTCGAAGGAGACGACGGAGCCGAAGCGCCGCATCTGACGGGCGGCCACCTCGTGCGAGGGGTCCCCGGGCAGACCGGGGTAGCGCAGCCCGGTGACGTCCGGATGCGCGGCGAGCGCCTCGGCGAGGGCGAGCGCGGTGGCGCACTGCCGGTCGAGGCGCAGCTGGAGCGTGGCCAGCGAGCGGTGCGCGAGCCAGGCCTCCATCGGGCCCGGGATGGCGCCGACGATCTTGCGCCAGCGCCGGACCTCGGCGGCCCGCCGCGGATCGCGGCAGCTGACGTGGCCGAGCAGCACGTCGCCGTGCCCGGTCATGCCCTTGGTGTCGCTGGCCACCGAGAAGTCGGCGCCCAGCTGGAGGGGCCGCTGGCCGAGCGGGGTGGCCAGGGTGTTGTCGACGGCGACGAGCGCGCCGGCCTCGTGGGCGGCGGCCGCCATCCGGCGCAGGTCGCACACGTCGAGCCCCGGGTTGGACGGGGTCTCGATCCACAGCAGCCTCGCCCCGGCCAGGACGGACAGCTGGGCGTCGCCGCCGGTGGGCGCGGAGCGCACCTCGACGCCGTACGCGCGCAGTTGCTCGTGCACCAGCGGCAGGGCCTGGTAGCCGTCGGACGGGACGACGACGGCGTCGCCGGCCTTGAGCTGCGAGAACAGCACGGCGGAGACGGCGGCCATGCCGGACGCGAAGACCAGCGTCTCGACGCCGCTCTCGCCCGGCGCCTCCAGCTCGCCGATGGCGCGCTCCAGATGGGTCCAGGTGGGGTTCTCGTCGCGGCCGTAGGTGTACGGGCCGGTGGGCTCGCCGGGCAGGTGGAAGTGGGCCGCGAAGACCGGGCCCGGCAGGGTGGGCTCGTACTTCACCGGCTCGGGCAGGCCGGCCCGTACCGCCCGGGTGCCGTCGCCGATGCCGCCGTCGGTCGTGCCGTCCGCGCTGCTCATGCCGTGCGCTCCTTCACTTGCTCGCACACGGCGGCGAGCAGTCCCTCGCTCGCCGCCTCCACCATCTCCAGGCACTGCTCGAAGCCGTCCCGGCCCCCGTAGTACGGATCGGGCACGTCGAGACCGGCCCCTGCACCGGCTCCCGCACCGGCTCCCGCTTCGGGGTCGTAGGAGCGCAGCAGCCGTATCTTCGCGGCGTCCTCGGGGGTCGGGGCGAGCCGCCGCAGCTCGCGCGCGTGGCCCTCGTCGAGGGCGATCACCAGGTCGAGCGCGGGGAACCAGGAGGCCCGGAACTGCCGGGCGGTGTGCGCGGAGCCGTAGCCGTTCTCGTCCAGGACGGCGACCGTGCGCGGGTCGGCGCCGTCGCCCTCGTGCCAGCCTCCGGTGCCCGCGCTGTCCACCTCCACCAGGCCGGCCAGACCGGCCTCGGCCACGCGGGCCCGGAAGACGTGCTCGGCCATCGGCGAGCGGCAGATGTTGCCCGTGCAGACGAAACAGACGCGGTAGGTCACGGCGGCCTCAGTCGGATTCGGGGAGGACGACGTTCAGCGCCCAGGAGACGACCGAGATGATCAGACCGCCGAGCACGGCGGTCCAGAAGCCCTCGACGTGGAAGCTGAGGTCGAGCTGGTCGGCCAGCCAGGACGTCAGGAGCAGCATGAGGGCGTTGACGACCAGGGTGATCAGACCGAGCGTCAGGACGAAGAGCGGAAACGTCAGTAGCTTTACGACCGGCTTCACCAGGAAGTTCACCAGGCCGAAGACCAGGGCGACCAGGATCAGCGTCCATGCCTTCTTCGCGGTGCTGTCACCGGTCAGTGTGATGTCCTGGAGCAGCCATACGGCAACCCCGAGGGCACCCGCGTTCGCGAGGGTCTTGAGGACGAAATTCTTCATGTGTCAGATCGTGGCAGCACAATCCGGCCACAGCCAAGGACTAAGGACGGGCGAAGGATGAAGGCATTCCGGCTGGACGAGCTGGACGTGGAGCGGGCGGCCAACGAAGGCGCCTATCTGCAGTTCCTGCGTGAGCGGAACATGTCGGTCGGGCTGTACGCGCTCGACGCGGGCCAGACCGATCCGCAGGGGCCGCACGGGCAGGACGAGGTGTACTTCGTGGTGAGCGGCCGGGCCTCGATCACGGTCGGGGACGAGACGACCTCGGTGGCGCGGGGCAGCGTCGTGTACGTGCCGGCGGGGGTGACGCACAGGTTCCACCACATCAGCGAGGACCTGCGGGTCCTGGTGGTGTTCTCGCCGCCGGAGGCATGACCCGGCCGCCCACCCCGATCGGCTGCCCGATCCGCTGCCCCATCGGCTGCCCCGGACGCCCGGACCCCTAGGGGTCGGATCAGGGAAGAGCGGGGGCCGTGAGGCCCCCGCTCGCACGGGGTGCGCCCCTAGCATCGAAGTGTGTCCGGCGCAGAGCGCGCCGGTCGGGGTCAACGGGCCCGGACTCTTCGGAGATGAGGTAAGCGCAATGGCGGTGAAGGAGATTCTCGCGGGGATGCCGTGGTGGGTGAAGTGGATCGCCATACCCGTCATCGCTCTGGCGGTCTTCGGCGGTCTGATCACCACGGTGCTGAGCATCGTGTTCGGGCTGCTCTTCAAGGTGCTGGTCTTCGTGGCGCTGGTCGGCGGTCTGATCTACGTCGTCAAGAAGTTCACGGCGTCGAACACCTCGCGGGGGGACTGGTAGCACGCCTCGCCGGGCGTTAGCCCGGCCGGGGGAACGCGCAGGTCGAAACCCATGTGGCCCTGGGGCCTGCCATTAGAGTGGCAAACCTCTGCCGCCCCGGGAACCACAGGCGAAACCTCCGCGGTCCCAGGCCGCGGCGGGCGCGCGGGGGCGGCCCCCGCGGGCGGGTGCGACGCACTCGTCGACACGCCTGGGGGTGACCTTTGGCCACTGCTTCGCAGCCCGCTGCTCCTACTCTGATCGGCTCGGTGCAGCGGGCGCTGAGACTCCTCGAGGCCGTGGGCTCCCACGAGGACGGGGCCCCCGCCAAACAGCTCGCGCGCGAGGCGGGACTCCCGCTTCCCACCGCGTACCACCTGCTCCGCACCCTGACGCACGAGGGCTATCTGCGCCGCGAGAAGGGCGTGTTCGTCCTCGGCGACGCCGTCGCCCGGCTGGTCGGTGGCAAAGCTGTGCAGAATCGTCGCACCAAGGTGGAAGACTCTCTCGCCCGCTGGCGGGACGTCATCGGCGTCCCCGTCTACTTCGCGATCTACCGCGACGGCGAGATCGAGCTCGTCTCCGTCGCCGACACTCCCGCGAACCCCGCGGTCGAGGAGTGGGCGAACTTCAAGGAGACCGGCCACGCGCACGCCATCGGGCAGTGCCTGCTCTCCCAGCTCGATCCGAAGAGCCGTCAAGACCACCTCGATCGCCACCCGGTGGAATCCATCACCCCGTATACGGTGCGTAATCGGCGTGCCTTTTTGGACCGTTTGGAAGGTTTGGGGCGAATGGAGCCCCTGGTGGAGCGTCAGGAATATGCGCTCGGCACGGTCTGCGCCGCCATTCCCGTCACCGCGGGCTCCACGGCGGCCACGATGGCGATTTCCCTGCCGCTTCACCAGGAAGAACGGTTGCTGCCCGCAGTCGAATGGCTACGGTGCGAGATCGGAGGGCTCTTCAGTTCGCTCGCCTTCTCTATCAGTATCTGAAAAATCACTCCTTGTGATCTGCTAGGGCTTACAGCACGATTGCGTCAAAACTTCCACTTACTGCGGGGTACATGATGCGAGAGACGGTTCAGGCCGAGGTCCTGATGAGCTTCCTCGTCTCCGAGGAGCTCTCCTTCAGGATCCCGGTGGAACTGCGGTACGAGACCCGCGACCCGTACGCGGTGCGGATGACCTTCCACCTGCCCGGAGACGCGCCGGTGACCTGGGCGTTCGGCCGCGAGCTGCTGCTCGACGGGATCAACAGGCCGAGCGGGGACGGCGATGTGCACATCGCGCCGACCGAACCCGAGGGCCTGTCGGACGTGATGATCCGGCTTCAGGTCGGCGGTGACCGCGCCCTGTTCCGGGCCAGCGCCCCGCCGCTCGTCGCCTTCCTCGACCGTACGGACAAGCTCGTACCGCTCGGTCAGGAACGCACGCTCGGTGACTTCGAGGACCACCTGGAGGCGGCACTGGGCCGGATCCTCGCGGAGGAGAACGCGGGCTGAGCCCCGGCCGGGTCCCCGAGCCCCGACCGAGTGCCTCACCCCCCCGCCCGCCCCGCACCCGGCCCGGCGCCGTACCGTCACGTCGCCCGGCACCCGGCCCGGCGCCCCACCCGGCCTCCGGCCGCGCGCCAGGCCTCGTCCCGTGCCGTCACTTCGCCCGGCGCCGCCGGCCGCCCCGTACCCCTCGTGACGTTCCCCCGCGCGCCACCCGCCCCGCCGGACCCGGGCGGTCGGCCGCGACCACGAGGGCCGCGAGGCCGGTGGTGACCGGCACCGACGCGACCAGACCGATCGAGCCGACCAGCGTGCGGACGATCTCCTCGGCGACCAGCTCGCTGTTGGCCACCGTCCCCACGCTGCTCTGCGCGATGGAGAAGAGCAGCAGCAGCGGCAGCGCAGCGCCGGCGTAGGCGAGTACCAGGGTGTTCACCACCGAGGCGATGTGGTCCCGGCCGATCCGGATGCCGGCCCGGTAGAGCCCCCGCGGCCCCATGCCCGGGTCGGCCTGATGGAGTTCCCAGACGGCCGAGGTCTGGGTGACCGTCACGTCGTCGAGCACGCCGAGCGAGCCGATGATGACGCCGGCGAGCAGCAGACCCGACATGTCGATCTGCGGGTAGAGGCCGTGGATGAGACCGGTGTTGTCGTCCGTGTTCCCGGTGAGCGAGGCCCAGCCGACGAAGAGCGAGCCGAGCAGCCCGGTCAGCAGCAGCGAGACCAGAGTGCCGAGCACCGCGACCGAGGTGCGCGCGGAGAGTCCGTGACACATGTAGAGCGCGATCAGCATGATCGCGCTCGCCCCGACGACGGCGACCACCAGGGGATTCGAGCCCTGGAGTATCGCCGGCAGGATGAAGAGGGTCAGCACCAGGAAGCTCGCGGCGAGCGCGACCAGCGCCATCACCCCGCGCATCCGGCCGACGACCACGACGGCCAGCGCGAAGATTCCGGCGAGCAGCGCGACGGGCAGCTTCCGGTTCACGTCGGTGACCGAGTACTGCAGCTCGGGCGGCGCGTCCGGCGCGTACGCGACCACCACGCCCTGTCCCTTGTGGAGTTGGCGCGGCGCGTCGGGCTGGACGACCTCGGTGAAGGTACGGCCCTTGTTCGGGCCCGTGGTGACCTCGACCGTGGCCTTCTCGCACTGACCCGGGGAGCTGACGTGCACCTCCTTGCAGTCGACGTGCGCGACGGAGACCACCCGGCCCTGCTCGGTCTGCCGGTCGAAGCCGACGCCCGTGCGCTGGTGCGCCGGCGTGCCGCCCGGCCACAGCATCACGAGCCCGACGAGCACGGCGGCGCCGAAGGGGATGAGGACCGCGGCGATGACCTTCCGCAGATGCCGGGAGACGGGCGCGGCCGGACCATGGCCGTGGCCGTGGCCGTGGGAATGCCCGGGGGAGTGGGGGTGGTCGTGGCCGCCATGGCCCTCGTGACCATGCGGTTCGGGGGTCTGGTGCGTCGAAGTCACCGCCCGATCATCGCAAGAGCGTCAAGGGCCCACTGTTCAGCACGCCAGGATTGACGCTAGCGTGGTGGCACCTTTGCACACGCGGGAGCTCGGAGCACCGGGCTGAGAGGGCGCTGAAGTTTCGCTGCGCCGACCGCCGAACCTGTTACCGGGTAATGCCGGCGTAGGGAGATTCGGTCTCATGACCATTCAGGATGCACGCACGTCTGCCTCCGACCAGAACGACCCGCAGAGCGGTCAGGGGGAGCGCACGCCGGGCTGGCACAAGGGATACGTCGAGGGCTCCCGCCCCGACATCCGGGTGCCGGTTCGCCAGGTGCACCTCACCAACGGCAAGGACGTGACGCTGTACGACACGTCCGGCCCGTACACCGACCCCGCCGTCGACACCGACGTGCGGCGCGGTCTCGCGCCGCTGCGCGAGAACTGGATCATCGCGCGCGGCGACACCGAGGAGTACGCGGGTCGCCCCGTCCGCCCCGAGGACGACGGCATCAAGCACACCTCGCCGCGCGGCGGTGGGCTGAAGAACCTCGACGCGGTCTTCCCGGGCCGGCCGCGGCTGCCCCGCCGGGGCCGCGACGGACAGGCGGTCACCCAGCTCGCGTACGCCCGCCGTGGCGAGATCACGCCGGAGATGGAGTACGTCGCGATCCGCGAGAACGTCTCCCCCGAGGTCGTACGCGAGGAGATCGCGGCCGGGCGCGCGGTGCTGCCGGCCAACGTCAACCACCCGGAGATCGAGCCGATGATCATCGGCAAGCGGTTCCTGGTGAAGGTCAACGCCAACATCGGCAACTCCGCCGTGACCTCCTCCATCGAGGAGGAGGTGGAGAAGATGACCTGGGCGACCCGCTGGGGCGCCGACACGGTCATGGACCTGTCCACCGGCCGCAACATCCACACCACCCGCGAGTGGGTGCTGCGCAACTCCCCCGTGCCGATCGGCACCGTGCCGCTCTACCAGGCCCTGGAGAAGGTCGACGGCAAGGCCGAGGAGCTGACCTGGGAGATCTACAAGGACACGGTCATCGAGCAGGCCGAGCAGGGCGTCGACTACATGACGGTGCACGCCGGCGTGCTGCTGCCGTACGTGCCGCTCACCGCGCGCCGCAAGACCGGCATCGTCTCGCGCGGCGGCTCGATCATGGCCGCCTGGTGCCTCGCGCACCACAAGGAGAACTTCCTCTACACCCACTTCGAGGAGCTCTGCGAGATCCTCGCGGCGTACGACGTCACGTACTCGCTCGGCGACGGCCTGCGGCCCGGCTCGATCGCGGACGCCAACGACGACGCGCAGTTCGCCGAGCTGCGCACGCTGGGTGAGCTGAACACGATCGCCAAGCGCCACAACGTGCAGACCATGATCGAGGGCCCGGGCCACGTTCCGATGCACAAGATCAAGGAGAACATCGACCTCCAGCAGGAGATCTGCGAGGAGGCGCCGTTCTATACGCTCGGCCCGCTGACCACGGACGTCGCCCCGGCGTACGACCACATCACCTCGGGCATCGGCGCGGCGATGATCGCCTGGTGGGGCACCGCGATGCTCTGCTACGTCACGCCCAAGGAGCACCTGGGCCTGCCCAACCGCGACGACGTGAAGACCGGTGTCATCACGTACAAGATCGCGGCGCACGCGGCGGACCTCGCCAAGGGGCACCCGGGCGCGCAGGAATGGGACGACGCCCTCTCGGACGCGCGGTTCGAGTTCCGCTGGGAGGACCAGTTCAACCTGGCCCTCGACCCGGACACGGCCCGCGAGTTCCACGACGAGACGCTGCCGGCGGAGCCCGCGAAGACGGCGCACTTCTGCTCGATGTGCGGGCCGAAGTTCTGCTCGATGAAGATCTCGCAGGACATCCGGCGGGAGCACGGCGGTGACCTGAAGGCGGACGAGATCGAGGCGGGCATGGCCGAGAAGTCGGCGGAGTTCGCGGCGTCCGGGAACCGGGTCTACCTGCCGCTGGCGGACTGACGTGGCCGATGGCTGGCTGACGCCCCGTGGTCGTCAGCCAGCCATGGAGCTGTGATCAGGATCGCTGAGCGTTCTGCAGCCGTTCCACCTGCCGGTTGATCAGCTCGGTGGGGAACGACGAGCTCTTGCCTACGCTGAGCTCGGAGAACGTGGTGATGGTGTTGCCCGCGCGTACCACGATGAACTGCTCGTTGCGGTCTCCCAGATCCCCCGGCTTCTTGGGGATGATCTCCCGGAAGGCAACAGCCTCGTCGCCGACCTGCGGCGGTGCCTCCGTCTTCACGGTCGCCTTGAACTTCCCTACCCAGCCTTCTCCCTCGTACGACTGGCAAGTGGCGAGGGCCTGCTTGAGTTCCGCGAAGCGCTGCGCGGCTTTGCCGTCCTCATAGGAGGCGAGTGTGGAACCGCCACCCATGATGTTCTCCTTCCAGTTGAAGATCTGGAAGACGTGAGCGAACGATCCCTTGCCCGAACGAACGTCGATGAGCGGCTGGCAGGAGGGTTCGGACGCGGGCGGGAAGGTGCGCCCGCTGCCCTCCGGCATCGGCTCCTGTACCTCGATGGGCTCGTGGGCCTGCGGAACCTCTCCGTTCTTGAGGGCGAGGGTCTTGAGCTGGGCCATCGTCAGCGGTGCCACAGCGGACTCGGCCGGCGGGGTGGCGGCCGACGCCCCAGTGGCGGTCTTCGGCCCCTGCGCCGGGGCACACCCTGACGTCAGGAGCAGGCCGATGACAGCTGCTACGGCTGAGGTCGCCAGCTGTGTCGTGCGGGCGTGCATGAGTCCCCCGGTGGTGGCGTGGATGAGTCCGACGCTAGTGGTGCGCACAGTCGGTGACCAGGGGGTTTCCGATTACGGATTGGAGAGGGAACCCCGCCGATCTGCGGACCGACCCTTCAGTCGATGAAGATCAGCAGAAGCGACGCGGACGCCACCCCGGAGGAGAACGAGGCCGGGATGCTGGGGAGGTCGAAGGAGTTCGCGGCGTCGGGCAATCGGGTCTACCTGCCGCTGGTGGACTGAATCAGCGCCCGTAACCATGAGCCGGGTCCGTAATGCCGGCGACGCGACCGTGCCTGCTCCGCCATGATGCGTCGATGACGTACGGCGTACGTCCGCATATGGAGGGGGACCGATGAGCAGCACCGGGGTGGTGCGGTGGAAGGCGACCGGCAAGGTGCGGTCGTTGGTGTGGGACGGGGAGGACCTCGTCGACAGAGTGGACGGGGGACGGCGCTGGACGTCCGACGGCGTCGATCACCCATCAGGACGCATGTACGCGTACCCCTTCGACCGTGCCGTCGTCTCGCCGTCCGGCCGGTACACCGTTGCGTACACCGAGCGGGGGACGAAAGCGCTGCTCCTCGACGGACAGCGGATCGTTCGTGAGCTCAATCGGAGCTACTACCACGCTGAGGACTTCGACTACCCGGTGGTGCTGGGGGCGCTCTCCGACGGTCGGGAGGTGCTGGTGCACTGTCCCGAAGCCTATGAAGTCATCGAAGTCGAGGACGTGGCAACGGGTGAGCGGCTCACCCATGGCGAGCGGACGCCGACTGACGTCTTCCATTCCAGGCTTGCCATGAGCCCCGACGGTAAGCGGCTCCTCTCGGCCGGCTGGCTGTGGAGTCCGTTCGGGATCGCCCGGGTGTACGACCTCGAGCGGGCACTGACAGAGCCGGCCGTGCTCGATGGCGAGGGCCTATTGCCGTCGTGGAGCTGGGTGGACGCCGAAATCGACGCCGCCTGTTGGCTCGACGGCGATCGCCTGGCGGTGGCGACGGGCGAGGACGAGGCCGACGATGACGACGAGGGCGACCCTGCAACGCTGGGGCCCAGGCAGTTGGGCGTGTGGTCGTTGTCGGAGCAGAGATGGCTGCACAGGCACCGGCTTGAGCTTCCGATGGGCACACTCATCGGGCACGGTGCCGGCGTCATCGCGCTGTGCGAGTACCCGCGGCTGATCGATGTGGCCACGGGGGCCGTTCTTGCGGAGTGGCCGGAGGTCGGCGTCTCACCGCGTGTCGGCAGCTACGGGGTGACCCACGTACCGACTCCCGTGGCTGCGCTCCATCCGGACGGTAGCCGTCTGGCGGTCGCCCAGCCGGACGGAATCGCGATCATTGCGCTTCCTCAGCCGGCTTCGTGTCCGTCTCCAGAGGAATCCTTCAGTCGATGAAGATCTCGCAGGACATCGGGCGCGAGCACGGCGGTGACCTGAAGGCGGACGAGATCGAGGCGGGCATGGCCGAGAAGTCGGCGGAGTTCGCGGCGTCCGGGAACCGGGTCTACCTGCCGCTGGCCGACTGACGCCCGCGGCCTACGACGGCATGCCACCCCTGGCTGGTGCCGGTGGGTGGCATGCCGGTCACTCCGGACGGTGCTCCGGCGTGCCGGCGTCAGGGCTCGTGGAGGCGGAGCTCGTGGCGTCGGGACTCATGGCGTCGGAGCTCGTGGTGTCGGGACTCATGGCGGCGGAGCTCGTGGTGTCGGGGCTCGTGAAGTCCGGGCTGGAGAAGTCCGGGCTGGTGAAGTCGGGGCTCGTGTAGGTCGGGCGGGGCGCCGGGGTGCCGCCCTCGTTCGGGCTGGTGAAGTCCGGGCCGCTGTAGCCGACCTTGGGTATGCGGCCGGTCGGCGGCGCGGGCGACTGGCGGGGCAGGGTCGGCGACGCGGCGAGGGCGTCGCGGAGAAAAGGGTGGATGCCCCGGTCCGCCAGGGCCCGGCACCAGGCTTCCCTGGCGCGTGTCAGCTCGTCGTCGGGGGCCTGGGCGGGGACTTCGGTGGCGCTGTTGCGCAGGGCTGTGAGCAGCAGTCCGGCCGCCGCGCAGAGCAGTCCGGCCGCGGCGACGGCGCCGAAGAGGAGGCCGGCGGTGAGCAGGGTGTCGGCGAACGCGGGGGCGGGGTCGAGCATCTTCAGGACCGCGCCGACCAGCAGGAAGATCACGGCCGCGGTGCCCGCGAGGAGCGGGCCGAGGACGGTGACGACGGCGAAGAAGCCCGCGCCGCCCTCGTCGGCCGCGCCGTCCGTGCCGCTCACCGTGCGCGTCTGCTCGCGGACCTGCTCCCGTACCTTCACGAAGTGGTCGTATTCGGCCGCGGCGGCGGTCGTGATCAGCGTCGTGGCGTTCAGCGCCATCGAGCGCAGCTGTGCGGTGGTCAGCCGGGTGCCGATTCCGGCCAGATCCGGATGGTCGTGCGCGGTGCGCAGTGCGTCGTCGAGGACCCGCTCGAACTCGGCGCGGTCCTCGGTCAGCAGGTGCGGAGCCACGTTCATGTGCATCCCCCGATGCTCCGTAAGGGCCGGAACCGGCCGTGGGGAAACGGCGGTTCGGGCGGAAACGGAGGAGAGCCTGCTACGGATGAGCCGATGGTATTGCGGTTACGGCACGTGGTGACAGGGTGTTTCGGGAAATCGCCTTCCCCGGATGCGTAGGGTTAATGCGTCAGGCGGGCAGCGGGAGTTGCACGACCAGCAGCTTTCCGGCCATGGTCACTCCGCCGTCCATCGCGATGGCGAGCCCGTCCGCGTAGACGTGCGGACCCTCGACGAGCGGGCGCTCGCCCTCCTCGCCGTCCTCCGTGCCGACCTGGCCGAGAAGGTACGGGATGGGGCTGTGGCCGTGCACGATCCGGCTGCCGCCGTAGGTGCCGAGCATCTCGCGGACGGCCGGCGGGCCGGCCTCCTCGTCGCGGAAGGCGAAGCGCTTGGTGAACTTCCGGAAGAGGTCCCAGACTTCGTCGGCGTCGTTGCGGTTGAGGGTCTCCTTGACCGTCTCGTTGACGTCCTCGATCGTGTCGCCGTACTCGAGGTACGCGGTGGTGTCCGAGTGCAGCAGCAGGTGGCCGTCCTCCTCCGCCATGGAGTCGAGCCGGGACATCCACTGGATGTGGACGTCCTGGAGGCGGTCCATGTCGTGCTTCTGGCCGCCGTTGAGCAGCCACGCTGCCTGGAAGGTGGCGGTGCCGGCGCCGGAACTGACCGGCGTGTCGCCGAAGCGCTTGGCGCCGATGAGGAGCAGCTCGTGGTTGCCCATGAGGGCCTTGCAGTAGCCGCCGGCGGCCGCCGCCTCGGCGGACAGGCGCATCACGAGGTCGATGACGCCGATGCCGTCGGGGCCCCGGTCGGTGAAGTCGCCGAGGAACCAGAGCCGGGTGTTGCCGGCGGCCCAGCCGCCGTTCTCGTCGATGATGCCCTGGGCGCGCAGCGCTTCGAGCAGCTCGTCGAGATAGCCGTGGACATCGCCCACCACGTACATCGGGCCGCGGCCGTCGGGGCGCGCCGCGGCGGCCGGCTGGGGCACCGGGGCGACGTGGACCTGGACCGTGTCGCCGCGGTTGATGACCGGCAGGTCGCGCTCGGTCGGCGTGTACCCCTCGGGCGGCTCGTCGTCGGGGAAGGCGTTGCCGGGATGGCCGGGGTGGCCGGCGCTGACGGCACCGGCGGCGAAGAAGTCGTACGGCTCGGGGGACTCGTACGGGGCGGGCGACTCGTACGGCTCGGAGGACTCGTACGGCTCGGTGGACTCGTAGGCCACGCGGGGCTCGTACGCCTCGGGCGCCTGGGCCAGGTGGAGCGTGGCGTCGGCGGGCCCGGCGGTGGGCGCGGCGGAGGGCGGAGTGTCGGTGGGGAGCGGCTCGGGAGCATGGCCCTGGACGGGCACCCGGGCGTACGGAGGTACACGGAAGTCACGCAACGTCGCTGTGCGCACCACGGGTTCCTGCCCGGCCCCCTGCGTCATCGACCCCTCCACCACCGTCGCGATGCCCTGCACATCGCGGACCGGCCTGGTCGTGGTGGTCCGCGGTGTCGTCCATCCATCATAGGAATGAGGGTCCGCCTGTGTGACGCACCAGGGGTGGTGAATCCGGGTCCACTCCGGGTTCACCGGGTGTTTCGCCCGAATTGGGAAGGTCCGGACCAGGGGTTGGCCCGGGGCGCCAAATGGTTTGCGCCTGCCGGACCACAAGAGCCGCGGCCTTCCGCGGCCCTTCCCCCGGTCCCCCGCCCCCGTCCCCCAACCTCGTCCCCGCCCCCGTCCCCGACCCGTTTCCGGCCCCCTCCGCCCCCGCTCCCGGTTCAGTCCTTCGAGGGAGACCGTGGCGGGCTCACCGTTGTCCGCGGCGAGCGGCGCTGCGACGAGGTGCGGACGATCAGCTCGGTCGGTATCACCTGCTCGACCGGTCCGTCCGTGTCGATGCCCTCGATGGCGTCGATGAGCAGTTGCACGACGGCCGTGCCGATCCGGCGCGGTTTCAGCGAGAGCGTCGTGATGGGCGGCTCGGTGTTGGCGTACACCGTGGACTCGCTGCAGCACACGAGCAGCAGGTCGTCCGGGACCCGCAGCCCGTAGCGGCGGGCCGCGGCGAGCAGGTCGGTGCCGTTGGGGTCGAAGAGCCCGTACACGGCGTCGGGACGGTCCGGGCGGGCGAGCAGCCGGTCGGCCGCGACGGCGCCCGCGCACGGATCGTGCGCCGGATATGCCTCGTAGACGGGATCCTGGCCGACCCGCTCGCACCAGTTGAGGTACGCGGTGGTGGACAGCCGGGTGTACGTGTCGGTCGTCGTCCCGGTGAGCAGCCCGATCCGGCGGGCGCCCGCGGCGGCGAGGTGGTCGAGCAGGTCGAGGACGGCGGCTTCGTGGTCGTTGTCGACCCAGGCGGTCACCGGCAGCGTGCCGGCGGGGCGCCCGTCGGAGACGACGGGCAGGCCCTGGCGGACCAGCTCGGTCACGACGGGGTCGTGGTCGGAGGGGTCGATGACGACGGTGCCGTCGAGGGCGACGTTCGACCAGACGTCGTGACGGGAGGTGGCGGGCAGGATGACCAGGGCGTAGCCGCGGGCGAGCGCGGCCGAGGTGGCGGCTCTGGCCATCTCCGCGAAGTAGGCGAACTCGGTGAAGGTGAAAGGTTCATCCCCGTACGTGGTCACGGTCAGGCCGATGAGTCCCGACTTGCCGGTACGGAGGGTGCGGGCGGCCGCGGACGGGCGGTAGCCCAGCCTGTCTGCGACCTCGCGGACGTGACGGCGGGTGGCGTCCGGGAGCCGGCCCTTGCCGTTGAGCGCGTCGGAGACAGTCGTGATCGAGACTCCGGCGGCGGCGGCCACGTCCCGGATGCCCGCCCGGCCCTGCCGGCTTCCCCGGGTCTGTGCCCGGCTCACCTGGTGCTTCCCTGCTGCTGTCATGGCGAGCCGATAGTAGGGCGAAGGGGGTGGGTCGAGCCGGTCGCATATGCAGTTATGGGCAGGTACGTTTCTGCATGATCAAAAGTAGTCAACGACCTAGGAAACAAAGGGTGTTCAGGTCGTTGACATAAGAGCTGTAGTCCTTGGCCGCCATGCACCTGGCGAGGGTGGGAGGTCTCGAAGAGGTCTCAACTCACCTCTACGGGGGATGCGCGCCACGGCGCTCGCCACCGGCGCGCGCCACCCCGACGCGCGCTCCCCTTGTTGCCGCTCCGTTGTCCACAGCCCATTCGCAGGAGAGCCGAATCCTCATAAGGTGAGGAGTATTGGTGGTACGTACGGTCGAGGAGGACCCACAGTGAGCGAGACCAGCGGGACGAGCGGGGTCGGCACGGCGGGCACGGCGGGCCCGAAGCTGCGCGCCGAGCTGGACGGCATCCCCACCTACAAGCCGGGCAAGCCGGCCGCCGCGGGCGGACCGGTCGCCTTCAAGCTCTCCTCCAACGAGAACCCGTATCCGCCGCTGCCGGGCGTGATGGAGAGCACGCTGGCCGCGGCCGCCAACTTCAACCGTTACCCGGACATGGCGTGCACGGGACTGATGACCGAGCTCGCCGACCGCTTCGGCGTCCCGGTCTCGCACATCGCCACCGGCACCGGCTCGGTCGGTGTCGCCCAGTCGCTGATCCAGGCGACCGCGGGCCCGGGCGACGAGGTGATGTACGCCTGGCGCTCCTTCGAGGCGTACCCGATCATCACGCAGATCAGCGGCGCGACCCCGGTGCAGGTGCCGCTGACCGAGGGCGATGTCCACGACCTCGACGCGATGGCGGCGGCGATCACCGACCGGACCCGGCTGATCTTCGTCTGCAACCCGAACAACCCCACCGGTACCGCCGTGCGCCGCGCCGAGCTGGAGCGCTTCCTGGACCGGGTGCCCTCCGACGTCCTGGTCGTCATCGACGAGGCGTACCGGGAGTTCGTCCGCGACACCGACATCCCGGACGGCATCGAGCTCTACCGCGACCGGCCGAACGTGGCGGTGCTGCGGACCTTCTCGAAGGCGTACGGGCTCGCCGGCCTGCGGGTGGGCTTCGCGGTCGCCCACGAGCCGGTGGCGGCGGCGCTGCGCAAGACGGCGGTGCCGTTCGGCGTGAGCCAGCTCGCGCAGGACGCGGCGGTGGCCTCGCTGCGGGCGGAGGACGAGCTGCTCGGGCGGGTCGGCTCGCTGGTGGCCGAGCGCGAGCGGGTCCATGCGGGGCTCGTGGCCCAGGGCTGGACGGTGCCGGACACCCAGGCGAACTTCGTCTGGCTGCGGCTCGGCGAGCGGACCATGGACTTCGCGGCGGAGTGCGAGCGGCACGGAGTGGTGGTGCGGCCGTTCGCGGGCGAGGGCGTGCGCGTCACGATCGGTGAGTGCGAGGCGAACGACCTGTTCCTGAAGACGGCGGAGGGCTTCCGCCAGGGCTGATCGGCAGCCTGACCGGTCTGTCGGGTCAGTCCGCCCAGTCTGCTCGGTTGTGTCAGGTCTGACCGGTGTGCTCGGTCTGATCAGTCTGCTCAGTGGTGTCAGGTCTGACCAGTCCGCTCAGTCCGCTCAGTCCGATCGGCCTGATCAGCCGATGACTTCCACCCGGATCGGGTCGCCGGACCTCACGGTGGCCAGGATCCGGGGGTCCCCGTCCAGCGCGCCCAGGAGGTTGCACGGGCTGGCGAGCCGCGGCTCGTCGTCCGTAGAGATCGGGGTGGGGCCGTAGGGGAGGGCGAGCGCGTCGCCCTCCGTCCAGAACGCCACCGTGCCCGGCGCGACGACCTGGCGCGCGTCGGGCTCGAGCGGGACCGAGACCGGAGTGTCGAAGTAGACCTCCTCGCCCCAGGTCCGAGCGGTGGCGGAGATCGGCAGAGCCCCCACGAGCGCCTTGCTCGTGGGGGTTTCGTCGAGGGTGGCCGTGGTGTGTCCGGCCGGCCAGGAGATGCGTATCCGAAGGGTCATGGCCCGGATTCAACAATATGTTGAAGGTCTTGGGAAGAGGTGACCTTCGGTACGGGACCCCCGACTGAAGGTACGGATTTCGTATGAGCCATAATGCTTGTGAATGTGAACGCGTTCACAAGCGTGTCCCTGTTCCTCCCGGAATGGGAGGGATCAAGCGGGCAAACTGCCGATTGTGCACCACGGCGATGTAAGGAGAAGGCGACGTGGACCATATGGACCTCGCGTTGGCGCCAGAGACACTGGCGCGCTGGCAGTTCGGTATCACCACCGTCTACCACTTCCTCTTCGTCCCTCTGACGATCTCGCTCGCGGCGCTCACCGCCGGGCTCCAGACGGCCTGGGTGCGCACCGAGAAGGAGAAGTACCTCAGGGCGACGAAGTTCTGGGGCAAGCTCTTCCTGATCAACATCGCGATGGGTGTGGTCACCGGCATCGTGCAGGAGTTCCAGTTCGGCATGAACTGGTCGGACTACTCGCGCTTCGTCGGTGACATCTTCGGCGCCCCGCTCGCCTTCGAGGCGCTGATCGCGTTCTTCTTCGAGTCGACCTTCATCGGCCTGTGGATCTTCGGCTGGGACAAGCTGCCGAAGAAGATCCACCTGGCCTGCATCTGGATGGTGTCGATCGGCACCATCCTGTCGGCGTACTTCATCCTGGCGGCCAACTCCTGGATGCAGCACCCGGTCGGTTACAAGATCAACGGGGCGCGCGGGCGGGCCGAGCTCACCGACTTCTGGCTGGTGCTCACCCAGAACACCACCCTCAACCAGATGTTCCACACCCTCTCGGCGGCCTTCCTCACCGGCGGCGCCTTCATGGTCGGCATCGCCGCCTACCACCTGGCCCGCAAGCGGCACATCCCGGTGATGAAGACCTCGCTGCGGCTCGGTCTGGTCACCGTCGTGATCGCCGGCATGCTCACCGCGGTCAGCGGCGACCTGCTCGGCAAGGTCATGTTCAAGCAGCAGCCGATGAAGATGGCCGCGGCCGAGGCGCTGTGGGACGGCGAGGCACCCGCTCCCTTCTCCGTCTTCGCCTACGGCGACGTCGAGAAGGGCCACAACACGGTGGCCATAGAGATCCCGGGTCTGCTGTCCTTCCTCGCCAACGACGACTTCAGCTCGTACGTCCCGGGCATCAACGACGTCAACAAGGCCGAGCAGCAGAAGTTCGGGCCCGGCGACTACCGGCCCAACATCCCGGTCGCGTACTGGGGCTTCCGCTGGATGATCGGCTTCGGCATGGCGTCCTTCGCGCTGGGCCTGCTCGGCCTCTGGCTGACCCGCAAGAAGTTCATGCTGGCCCCCGCCCTGAGGGTGGGCGAGGACGAGGCACCGCATCTCGTCCTCTTCAAGAACAAGGCGCTCAGCCCGAGGATCGGCAAGTGGTACTGGCTCGTCGCCCTGTGGACGATGGCCTTCCCGCTGATCGCCAACTCCTGGGGCTGGATCTTCACCGAGATGGGCCGTCAGCCGTGGGTCGTCTACGGCGTGCTGCGCACCCGTGACGCCGTCTCCCCCGGGGTCTCCCAGGGCGAGGTGATCACCTCGATGATCGTCTTCACCGTCCTCTACGCCGTGCTCGCCGTGGTCGAGGTGAGGCTGCTCGGCAAGTACGCGAAGGCCGGCCCGCCCGAGCTCACCGAGGACGACCTCAACCCGCCCACCCGGATCGGCGGGGACCGCGACGCCGACCGGCCCATGGCCTTCTCGTACTGAGGCTCAGGAGATCGAGGCATGGAACTCCACGACGTCTGGTTCGTACTCATCGCCGTCCTCTGGATCGGCTACTTCTTCCTCGAAGGCTTCGACTTCGGGATCGGAGTCCTCACCAAGCTGCTCGCCCGTGACCGGGCCGAGAAGCGCGTGCTCATCAACACCATCGGTCCCGTCTGGGACGGCAACGAGGTGTGGCTGCTCACCGCGGGCGGCGCGACCTTCGCCGCCTTCCCCGAGTGGTACGCGACGCTGTTCTCCGGCTTCTACCTGCCGCTGCTGATCATTCTGGTCTGTCTGATCGTCCGCGGCGTCGCCTTCGAGTACCGCGTGAAGCGGCCCGAGGAGAGCTGGCAGCGCAACTGGGAGCAGGCCATCTTCTGGGCCTCGCTCATTCCGGCCTTCCTGTGGGGCGTGGCCTTCGGCAACATCGTCCACGGGGTGAAGATCGACCGGAACCTGGAGTACGTGGGCGACTTCTGGGACCTGCTCAACCCGTACGCCCTGCTCGGCGGCCTGGTCACGCTCACCCTCTTCACCTTCCACGGCACCGTGTTCGCGGCGCTCAAGACGGTCGGCGACATCCGAACCCGGGCCCGGGCGCTCGCGCTCAAGCTGGGTCTGGTCACGGCGGCGGTCGCGCTCGCCTTCCTCGTCTGGACGCAGCTCGACAAGGGCGACGGCGGAAGCCTGGTCGCGATGGTGATCGCCGTGGTGGCGCTGGTCGGTGCGATCGCGGCGATCCGGGTCGGGCGCGAGGGCTGGTCGTTCGCGCTCTCGGGCGTCACGATCGTCGCGGCGGTGGCGATGCTCTTCCTGACGCTCTTCCCCAACGTCATGCCGTCCTCGCTCAACCCGGCGTGGAGCCTGACGGTGACCAACGCGTCGTCGACCCCGTACACGCTAAGGATCATGACCTGGTGTGCGGCGATCGCGACCCCGCTGGTGCTGCTCTACCAGGGCTGGACCTACTGGGTCTTCCGCAAGCGGATCGGCACGCAGCACCTCGCCGACGCCCACTAGGCGACGCCTTCTAGCCGGGAGATGTTTCACGTGAAACCGATCGATCCGCGACTGCTCCGGTACGCCAGGGCCACCCGTTTCTTCCTGGCGGCGGTCGTCGGCCTGGGCTTCGTCGGGGCGTTGCTGATCATCGCCCAGGCGATGCTCGTCGCCGAGGTCGTGGTGGGGGCCTTCCAGCGAGGCCTGTCGGTTTCCGATCTCGGCACCCCGCTGCTGCTGCTCGGCGCGGTGGCGGCGGGCCGGGGACTCGTCTCCTGGCTCACCGAACTCGCCGCCCATCGGGCGAGCGCGGCGGTCAAGTCCGAGCTGCGCGGCCGGCTGCTCCAGCAGGCCGCCGGGCTCGGGCCCGGCTGGCTCAGCGGGCAGAAGGCCGGCTCGCTGGCCGCGCTCGCGACCCGGGGCGTGGACGCGCTCGACGACTACTTCGCCCGCTATCTGCCCCAGCTGGGGCTCGCGGTCGTGGTGCCGGTCGCCGTCCTCGCCCGGATCGTCACCGAGGACTGGGTCTCGGCCGCGATCATCGTGGTGACGCTGCCGCTCATCCCGGTCTTCATGATCCTCATCGGCTGGTACACGCAGGCCCGGATGGACCGGCAGTGGCAGCTGCTCTCCCGGCTCTCGGGGCACTTCCTCGACGTGGTGGCCGGGCTTCCCACGCTCAAGGTCTTCGGCCGCGCGAAGGCGCAGGCCGAGAACATCCGGAAGATCACCGGCGACTACCGGCAGGCGACCATGCGGACGCTGCGGATCGCCTTCCTCTCCTCGTTCGCGCTGGAACTGCTGTCGACCCTCTCGGTCGCGCTGGTCGCGGTCGCGATCGGCATGCGCCTGGTCCACGGCGAGTTCGACCTCTACAGCGGGCTCGTCATCCTGGTCCTGGCGCCCGAGGCGTATCTGCCGCTGCGGCAGGTCGGGACGCAGTACCACGCGGCGGCGGAAGGGCTCGCCGCGGCCGAGGAGATCTTCGCGGTCCTGGAACACCCGGTCCCGGCCGGCGGTACGAGAGCGGTGCCCGCGTCCGTACGGATCGAGCTCGACCGGGTGACGGTACGACACGCGGGCCGCGCCCGGCCGTCGCTCGACGCGGCCTCGCTCACCGTCGAACCCGGCGAGACCGTCGCCCTCGTCGGGCCCAGCGGCGCCGGCAAGTCGACCCTGCTCGACGTGGTGCTCGGCTTCGCCGCCCCGGAGGCCGGCGGCACGGTCCGGGTCGGCGGCGCCGACCTCGGCGCGCTCGACCTCGACCAGTGGCGCTCCCGGATCGCCTGGGTGCCCCAGCGCCCCTACCTCTTCGCCGGTACCGTCGCCGACAACGTGCGCCTGGCCCGCCCGGACGCCACCGACGCGGCCGTACGCGCCGCCCTGCGCGACGCGGGCGCCGCCGACTTCGTCGCCGAACTCCCGGACGGCGCCGAGACCCTGCTCGGCGAGGACGGCGCCGGCCTCTCCGCCGGCCAGCGCCAGCGCATCGCCCTCGCCCGTGCCTTCCTCGCCGACCGCCCGGTCCTCCTCCTCGACGAGCCGACCGCCGCCCTCGACGGCGAGACCGAGGCGGCCGTCGTCGACGCGGTCCGCCGCCTCGCGGTGGGCCGGACGGTCCTGCTCGTGGTCCACCGCCCGGCGCTGCTCGCGGTGGCGGACCGAGTGGTGTGGCTGGCCCCGGCGGAGCCAGAGGAGTCCGGCGGGGCCGGTGGGTCCGTCGGCCGGCATACGGGTGTTCGCGACCGGCGGCCTCGGCGGAGTCGCGC
>NZ_JBSGBF010000094.1:0-31300 GCF_053601115.1 Streptomyces sp. NPDC004788 | reverse complement strand
GTTGGCGGGGCGGGGGCGGGGCGCGCCGACGCCCGTGGGGCGCCCCGGCGCCGAGTGGCGCGAGGGGCGCGCGGAGGGATCAGACCACCTGGTGCAGCCAGCGGACGGGGGCGCCCTCGCCCGCGTACCGGAAGGGCTCCAGCTCGTCGTCCCAGGGCTTGCCGAGCAGCTTGGCGATCTCGGCCTCCAGCTGCGTCTCGCCGTGGGTGGCGCGGGCCAGGGCGGCGCGCAGCCGGTCCTCGGGGACGAGGATGTCGCCGTGGATGCCGGTCACCGCGTGGAAGATGCCGAGCTCGGGCGTGGCGCTGTACCGCTCGCCCTCGGCGTTGGAGCAGGGTTCGGCCGTGACCTCGAAGCGGAGCATCTGCCAGCCGCGCAGCGCGGAGGCGAGTTTGGAGGCCGTGCCGGTCTCGCCCTGCCAGGAGAACTCGGCTCTCCAGGTCCCGGGGGACGCCGGCTGACGGATCCAGTCGAGCTGGACCCTCGCACCGAGGACGCCCGCGACCGCCCATTCGACGTGCGGGCAGAGCGCGCGCGGTGCGGAGTGTACGTACAGGACTCCACGTGTCGTCACCGGGACCTCCAGTGTGGGGACGAGGTTCGCCATACCCAGCGGCCTCAGTAAACATCATCACGAGAAGTGGTCTTCGCAAACCCCCAAAAAGGGGACAGCATGTGACGTGATGTAATTTACCGGAGCCGATCGGCGGGGGCGCCTCTGGTTCGACGGGGGAAAAGCTACCGTGCCGGGCCCGTGTCGGGGTGACGTACGGTCGGTCGGGGGCGGGTGGGCACCAAGCTTTCACCCGCCAGGACGCCGGAGGAGGGGCTCCCGAATGCGCGGGCGAAAACGTTTCAGCACCGCTGTCGCCGCGGTGACGGCGGCACTGCTCGGTACGGCGGCCCTGGCGGGCTGCTCGGCCGGAGACGCGGCGGCCACCCGCCCGGCGGCCCGCCCGAGGCAGGAACCCGAGCCGAAGCCGAAGCCGGTGTGGAACACGGCCCCCGGCTCCGTCGCCGCCGTCGGCGACTCCATCACCCGCGCCTTCGACGCCTGTACGGTCCTCGCCGACTGCCCCGAGGTCTCGTGGGCGACCGGCACGGACGCGGCCGTCAACAGCCTCGCGCTGCGGCTGCTCGGCCCGCAGCGGGTCGCGGGCCGGAGCTGGAACCTGGCCAGGACCGGGGCCCGGATGGCCGAACTGCCCGCGCAGATGGCGCGGGCGGCGGCCCGGCGCCCGGAGCTGGTCACGGTGATGATGGGCGCGAACGACGTCTGCCGGGACCGGCCGGAGCTGATGACCCCGGTCGACGACTTCCGCGCCTCCTTCACGACGGCCCTCGCCCGGCTGCGGACCGGGGCGCCGAAGGCGCAGGTGTACGTGTCGAGCGTGCCGGACCTGAAGCGGCTGTGGGCGACCGGCCGGGTGAACCCGATGGGCCGTCAGGTGTGGCGACTGGGCATCTGCGGCTCGATGCTGAAGGACGCCGAGGACCTGGGCCCGGCCGCCGAGCGGCGCCGCACGCAGGTGCGCGAGCGGGTGGTGGCGTACAACCGGGTGCTCCAGGAGGTGTGCGCGAAGGACACCCGCTGCCGTTACGACGGCGGCGCGGTCTTCGGCTTCGCCTTCGGCGACGGTCAGCTGAGCCCCTGGGACTGGTTCCATCCGAGCCGGGACGGCCAGGCGCGGCTCGCGGAGCTCGCGTACCGGCAGGTCACGAGGGAGTAGACGCCGAGGGCCCCGGGGCGGTGTCAGGTTCCGCCCCGGGGCCGGCCGGTGGGGAGAGACGTCAGATCTCCAGGGTCGCCGTGAGGCGGGTGTCGGTCAGCGAGTGGGCGGCCCGCACCTCGTACGCACCGGTGACGAGGGTCCAGGCCCCCTTCTCGCCGGCCTCCTCGTCCCAGATCTCGAAGGCGCGGCGCGGGAGTTCGACCGTGACCTCGACGGTCTCGCCGGCGGCGGCCTCGACGCATCCGAAGCCGGCCAGCCAGCGCGCCGGGCGTTCGGCTCCGCCGGCGACCGGGGCGAGGTAGATCTGGACGACCTCGCGGCCGGTGCGCTCGCCGGTGTTGGTGAGGACGACGGTGGCGCTGTCCGGGGTGACGACGAGGGAGTCGTACGACCAGGTGGTGTAGCCGAGGCCGTGGCCGAAGGGGTACGCGGGGACGGCGCCGGACCTGTCCCAGGCGCGGTAGCCGATGAACACGCCCTCGGCGTAGTCGAGTCGGCCACCGGTCGGGGTGACCTCGGTGACCGGCACGTCGGCGAGGGCGGCCGGCCAGGTGGTGGGCAGCCGGCCACCGGGCTCCTCGGCGCCGGTGAGCACGTCGGCGAGGGCGGCGCCGCCCTCCTGGCCCGGGAACCAGCTGAGCAGGATCGCGGCGACGTCCTCGCGCCACGGCATCTCGACCGGGGAGCCGGCGTTGACGACGACCACGGTGTTCGGGTTGGCGGCGGCGACGGCCCGGACGAGGTCGTCCTGGCGGCCGGGCAGGGCGAGGTCCTTGCGGTCGAAGCCCTCGGACTCGACGCGCTCGGTGGTGGCGACGACCACGACGGCGGTGTCGGCGGCGCGGGCGGCCCGGGCGGCTTCGGCGATCAGTTCGTCGGGGTCACGGCGCGGACCGAGGTGGACGAAGGAGAACATCACGGCGGGCAGCGGGGCCGCGAACTCCTTGTCGAGGGTGTGCCGCAGGGAGACCTCGACGGTCCGCCCGGCCGTGAGGGCGGCCTTGCCGCGCTCGACGGGCGAGCCGAAGAACGCCTCGAAGGGGTCGGTCTCGGGGCCCATGGTCTGCACGCCGTCGAAGAGGGTCCGCCCGTCGACGGTGAGCGTGAAGGCGCCGAGGCCGCGGGTGCCGAAGGCGTGCTCGCCGCTCTCGCGCGGGGTGAAGGTGCCGATGACCTCGATGGAGGCGAGGGTGTCGTGGGTGACGCCGGCCGGCAGGTCGTCGCCGATCCACTGGACCTGGCCGTTGGGCAGGCTGCCCTCGCCGATGACCGTGCCGTGGGCGTCACGGCACACCGCGCGCAGGGTGAACCCCTGGTCGGCCGGGGCGAGTTCGTCGCTCGGGTCGGCGCCGATCGCGTACGCGAGGGTGCCCTCCGGCAGGGCGGCGGTGAGGCCGTCGAGCGGGGAGACGGTGTGCTCGGGGAAGACCTGCGCGGAGCCGCCGCCGAGGACGCGGGCGTCGCGGGCGGCGGCGCCGGAGAGGGCGACGGTCGCGCCGGCCGCGAGCGGCAGGGCCCCGCCCTCGTTCCGTACGAGCACGAAGCCGCGGCGGGCGATCTCGCGGGCCAGCGCGTCGCCGTCGATGCCGGCGGGCGGCTCCGCGACGACCGGCGGGACGCCGTCGAGGGCGCCGACGCGGGCGGCGAGCCGGAGGACGTTGCGCACGGCGGTGTCGACGGCGCCCTCGTCGACCTCGCCGGCCCGGACGGCGGCGGCGAGCGTCGCGCCGTACACGGTCTGCGGGCCGGGCATGGCCACGTCGAGGCCGCCCTCGATGCCCGCCTTGGTGGAGCGGGCGGCCATCCAGTCGGAGACGTTGTAGCCGTCGAAGCCCCACTCGCCGCGCAGCACCTCGTTGACGAGGTGGTGGTGCTCGGTCATCGTCACGCCGTTGACCTGGTTGTAGGCGGTCATGATGCCCCACGGGTGGGCGTTTTCGACGATGGCCTCGAAGGGCGCGAGGTAGAGCTCGCGCAGCGGGCGCGGGGCGATCCGGTTGTCGACGGTGAAGCGGTCGGTCTCGGCGTCGTTGCCGACGAAGTGCTTGACGGTGGTGCCGACGCCGCCGTCCTGGACGCCCCGGACGTAGCCGGTGCCGATGGCGCCGGTGAGGTACGGGTCCTCGCTGTACGCCTCGAAGTGGCGGCCGCCCAGCGGGCTGCGGTGCAGGTTGACGGTGGGCGCGAGGAGGACGTGGACGCGCTTGCGGCGGGCCTCCTGGGCGAGCAGCCGGCCGGCCCGGCGGGCGAGCGCCGGGTCCCAGGTGGCGGCGAGCGCGGTGGGCGAGGGCAGCGCGACGGACGGGTCGTCCGCGGTCCAGCGGACGCCGCGGACGCCGATCGGGCCGTCGGACATGACCAGGGAGGCCAGGCCGATCTCGGGCAGGGCCGGCAGCGACCACATGTCCTGACCGGCGAGCAGCCGGGTCTTGGCGTCCAGGTCGAGCTTCGCGAGGGCCGCCTCGACGGCCTGCTCGCGCTCGGTGTCCGCGTCGGTCCGCGGCTTCGTCTCCGCCATGGCCGTTCCTCCTGGTCCGAAGTGCTGGGGTGCGGCCATGGTGACTCGCCTACCTGTAGATCGGTAGGTTACGTTAGCGTTTCGTTATCTTCTGTTGGTGGGGATGCCGTACGGTCCTGTCAGAGTCAGGGCGTCGGAAGGGGGCGAGTGCGATGGCACGGGCCAGGAGCGAGGAGCGGCGGACGGAGATCGTCCGGGCCGCCCTCGAAGTGATCGCCGAGCGCGGCTACCGTGGCGCGTCGCTCGGCGCCGTCGCGGAGCGGGTCGGGCTCACCCAGCAGGGCCTGCTGCACTACTTCCCGACCAAGGAGGCGCTGCTCGTCGCCGTCCTGGAGGAGCGCGACCGCTGGGACACCAGCGGCGGCCGGGACCGGGAGCGCTGGCGCCTCGACCTGATGGAGTCGCTCGTCGAGTACAACGCCATGCGCCCCGGCATCGTGCAGACCTTCTCCGCGCTGCTCGGCGAGAGCGTCACGGAGGACCACCCGGCCCGCGCCTTCTTCACCGAACGCTACGTCCAGGTGCGGGAGAACATGGCCGACGTGCTGCGCGCCGAGTACGGCGCCGGGCTGCCCGGCGGCCTCACCCCGGAGCAGGTGGCGCCGCTGCTCACGGCGGTGATGGACGGCCTGCAGTTCCAGTGGCTGCTCGACCCGGACGCGGTGGACATGCCGGCGTCGTTCCGGGACTTCCTGGCGCTGCTCGCCCCGGCGGACCGTCCGGCCGGCGCGGGTCCTAGCGCGGGGTGATCCCGCCCGCGTACACGTGGTCCGGTGTGATGACGCGGGTGATCGCCCGGGCCACCAGGGTCGACGGCTCCTGGCCTCCGGCGACGAGGGAGTCGGTGTTCAGGATGAGCACCATGGTCGCCTTCTCCTCGGGCAGGTAGACGGTCACGGTCTCGTAGCCGGGCAGCGAGCCGTTGTGGCCGATCCAGCCGTTGGCGTCGAAGATGCCGAGGCCGTAGCCGAGGCCGGGGAAGCCGGTCGGCAGCAACTTCAGGCGCTGCTTCTGGGTTTCGGGGCTGAGCAGCTCTCCGGTGGCGAGGACGGGGGCCCAGCGGCGCAGGTCCTCCAGGTTGGAGATCATCGCGCCGGCCGCCCAGGCCCAGCTCGGGTTCCAGTTCGTGGTGTCGGCGACGGCCCCGGTGAGCGTCTGGTCGCTGTAGCCGTGCGCGTGCGGCTCGGGGAACTCGGCCCCCTTCGGCAGGAAGGTGTGGCGCAGGCCGCCCGGGCGGACGACGCGCTCGTGGATGACGTCCCTGAGCGGCCGGCCGGTCACCTTCTCGATCACCAGGCCGAGCAGGACGAGGTTGGAGTTGCAGTACTGGAACGTCGTGCCGGGCTCGGCGATGTTCTTGTGCCGGTAGCCGTAGGAGAGGGCCTCCCACGGGTTGAGCTGGCGCTCCGGCTCGCTGAACAGGTCGTGGATGAAGTCGGGGTCGGAGGTGTACGGGAAGAGGCCGCTGCGCATCTCGGCGAGGTGGCGCAGCGTGATCTTCTTGCCGTTGGGAACGCCGCGGATGTACGTGTCGATCGGGTCGTCGAGCTTCACCCTGCCCTCGTCGACGAGTTCGAGCAGCGCGGTGACCGTGAAGGTCTTGGTCTCGCTGCCGGTCCGGACGTAGGTGTCGGCGAACATCGGCTGTCCGGTGGCCTTGTCGGCGACGCCGCTCGCGCGGACGTAGCAGCCCCTGCCGGGCAGCCACAGGCCGACGACGAGTCCGGGGACGGCGGCCTGCTTGCGGACGTCCTCGACGGTCCTGTCCAGCTTGGCGGTCAGGTCCGGGGCGAGGCCGCCGGGCCCGCAGTCCTCGCCGTGGTGCGGGCCCGCGCCGACGGCCGCGGGGACGGCCGTGGCGGGGGCCGTCGCGAACGGGGCCATGACGGAGGCCGCGAGCAGGGTGGCGGCGAGGAGCCGGCGGCGGTGGGTACGTGGCATGGTGGGGCGCCTCTTCCAGGTTCACGGGGTCGGACGGCCACAGACCACCACCGGAACCCGCGCCGGAACGCCGCCCGTCGGCCGCGTTCCGGTGAGTCCACTCGTTCGGCGCCCCGGCCGCCCCGGATGGCGCCCTACCGCGCCACCGCCGCCAGGTCCTCGCCCGCGAGCGACGGGTCGGCGGTGAGCGCGGCGTGGACGGCCTCCAGGACGGGCAGCTTCGCCGTCGTCGTGGCCAGGGCCACGTCCTTGGCGGCGAGCGCGACCGGGAAGTGCGAACCGGTCGCGGTGGCGCGGGCGACGGCGCCCGCGAGGGGGCCGGCGCCGAGGGTGCGCAGGGCGAGTTCGCGGGGCAGGCCGAGCGAGTCGGCGAGGGTCAGGGCCTCGCCGACCAGCGCGACGCCGCCGATGGCCGCGTTGATGAGGACGAGCTTCAGGGCGGCGCCGGCGCCGGGCGCCCCGCACGCGGTGACCGACCCGAGCCGGGCGAGGACGCCGGCGACGGGCGCGGTGTCGCCGCCCGCGAGGATCAGCAGCTCGCCGGTGGCCGCGCGGTCGACGCTGCCCATGACGGGCGCGTCGATCAGGGTGACGCCCTCGGGCAGCCGGGCGGCGAGCTCGCGGGTGGTGTCGGGGCCGATGGTGGAGGTGTCGACCCAGTGCGTGCCGGGACGCAGCGCCGGGATCATCGCGTCGGCGACGGCGAGCGCGGCGGCCGGGTCGGCCAGCATGGTGATGACGACGCCGGCGCCGGCGACCGCTTCGGCGGGGCTCGCGGCGCGCACGGCGCCGGCGGCGACGAGGGCGTCGGCCTTGGCGGGGGTCCGGTTCCAGACGGTGAGCAGGTGGCCGGCGTCGAGGAGCCGGGCGGCCATGGGCAGGCCCATGCCGCCGAGCCCGAGGAACGCGATCTTCTGCGGAGTGCCGGTCGTTGCGGTGGTCTCGTTCTGCATGGGAACGACGCTAGAAAGGCCGACGTCATGCCACAAGCGAATGTCTAGCATGGCTGCCATGCTGCAGAATCATGGCTTGTACGACGTCTTCCTCGCCGTCGCCCACGAAGGCTCCTTCACCGCGGCCGCCCGCACCCTCGGCTACACCCAGTCCGCCGTCTCCCGGCAGATCCAGGCCCTGGAGGACGAGACGGGCGCCGCCCTCTTCGAGCGGCTGCCGCGCGGGGTGCGGCTGAGCGAGGCGGGCCGGGTGCTGCTGCCGCACGCGCAGGCGGTGCGGGACCGGCTGGCCGTCGCCCGCGTCGAACTGGAGGCGCTGCGCACCCTCGACGGCGGGCTGCTGCGGCTCGGCGCGTTCGCCAGCGCGGGCGCCGCCCTCGTGCCGCGTGCGCAGGCGGCTTTCCGGGCGCGGCATCCCGGGGTCGCGGTGACCTGGGCCGAGGGGCCGTCGGTCAAGCACCTGCGGCTTGTCGCGGCCGGCGAGGAGGACCTGGCGGTGGTCAGTCCGGCGGCGGGCGGGGCCGCGCCGGAGGGCGTGACGCTGCACCACCTCCTGGACGAGCCGATGCTGGTGGCCCTGGAGCGCGGGCACCCGTACGCGGGGCGGCGGGACGTGCGGCTCGCGGAGCTGGCCGAGGAGGAGTGGATCGTCGCCAACGAGCGCCTGGAGGACACCCTGTTCCGCCCCGCCGTCGCGGCCGGCTTCCGGCCGCGCACCGGCCTGCTCGCGGGCGACTGGATCGCCAAGCTGGGCGCGGTGGCGGCCGGGCTCGGCGTCACGCTCGTCCCGGCGCTCGCGGCGGCGTCCGTGCGGCCCGACGTGGCCCTCGTGACGATCCACCCGGACGACGTGCCGTACCGCAGGATCTGTGCGGCGACCCCGCCGGTGCCGACGGTGGCGGCGACGGCGTTCCTGGGCCTGCTGCGCGAGACGGCACGGGACCTGACCCCTCGGACTTAATACCCTCAGCCCACCATTGATCCTTACAGGTGGACATGGGAAGCTGAAGGCCATGATCGTCGCTGCCACGCAGTTCGCCCCGGCCCCCGGGGACATCGCCGCCAACGTCCGCGCCGTCGCCGGACTCGTCCGCGCCGCCGGTGCCGACGGCGCCCGGCTCGTCGTCTTCGCCGAGCTCTCCCTCACCGGCTACGAGCCGAGCCTCATCAGGGACGACCCCGGGCTCGTCCTCACCGAGGACGACCCGCGCCTCGATCCCGTACGGGAGGCGTGCCGGGCGGTCTCGGCGGCGGCCGTGGTCAACGGACCGGTGCGGGCCGCCGGTTCGCGCCCGGGCGTCACCAGCCTGGTGATCGGCCCGGACGGCACGCTGCTCGCCCGCTACGACAAGCAGCACCTGTACGGCATCGAGGCGGAGGTCTTCGAGCCGGGCACGGCCGACGGGCGCTTCGAGCTCGACGGCGTCCGGTTCGCGACCGCCACCTGCTACGACAACCGCTTCCCGGAACTCGCCGAGCGCGCCGCCGCCGACAACTGCACGGCCTATCTGGCGAGTTCGGTGCTGGGCGCCGACAACGACTCCTTCGAGACCGTCTACCCCGTGCGGGCCCGGGACTTCGGTCTGCACGTCGTCCTGGCGAACGTTCTCGGGACCAGCGAGGCCGGCGAGTCCTGCGGCCTGGCCGGCGCCTGGGGTCCGGACGGCGAGCGGCTCGCGGACGCCGGCCCGGACAAGCCGGGTCACGTGCTCGTGGACGTGCCGGACGGCCGGTGATCGCCTCACCGGCCGTCCGGTCCTGACGGTGGGTCACAGACCCCGGTCCGTGACTCACCGCCGCGCCTGTCGGGGGCTCTTCGGTCCTCTCCTACGGGGCGCTCAGGCCCAGCGTGTACGCGCCGGAGCCGCTGTAGGCGTGGACCAGATAGCGGTAGTAGCCCGCGGTGCCGTTGTACGTGATGTCCTCGTCGGCGCTCGCCGTGCCGCCGACCGCCACGTCCGCCCAGCCCGACCCGTTCCACTTCTGCAGGTACAGGTCGAAGTCGGCGCCGGCCGGGCCGCGCAGGCAGCCCACGTGGGTGCCGGAGGTCGCCGAGTAGTAGTACGAGCCGTCCGGCTGGGCCTGGGCCTGACCGTCGGCGAGCGTGCCCTGGTACGTGTACTCGGTGTTGTCGCAGCCGGTGGGCGGCGTGGTCGTGCCGCCGACCGTCAGCTGGTAGGTCACGGTGTGCGTGGCGGAGCCCGTACCGGTGACGGTGATCGGGTAGGTGCCGTTCGCCGTGCCGGACGCGACCTGGACCGTCATGGTCGAGGAGCCGCCGGAGGTCACCGAGGACGGGCTGAAGGAGACGGTGACGCCGCTCGGGGCGCCGCTCGCGGTCAGCTGCACGGTCTGCGCGCTGCCGCCGGTGGTGGCCGTGCTGACCGTGGAGGTGGCCGAGGCGCCCGGCTGGACCGAGCCGGAGGCCGGGTTCAGGGAGAGCGAGAAGTCCGGCGTGGTGGTGCCGCCGCAGTCGGTCTCACCGGACTGGGCCGGGACGCCGATGGCGTTCCAGGCGGCCTTCACCGCGTTGCACTCGGCGCTGCCGTAGGTGTTCCTGGCGCTGGCCAGGGTCGCCTTGCGGGCCGCGAGGTGGTTCCAGGAGGAGGTCTTCATGAGCAGCGCGCCCATGAAGATCTTGCCGGCCTTCTGCACGCCGATGCCGGTCATCGAGGACGGGCCGCCGGAACAGATGGGGCTGGCGGGCTTGCCGCCGCCCGGGTTGGAGCCCTCGGCGAGCAGGTAGAACCAGTGGTTCTGCGGGCCGGCCGCCGCGTGCACCTCGGTGCCGGAGGTCAGCTGCGGGTAGCAGTTGGGGTCGCCGGCGAGCGAGGGGTTGTACATGTAGCGGATCGGCTTGCCGTCGCCGAAGAAGTTCACCTTCTCGCCGACGGTGTAGTCCGGGGTGTCGTTCGCGTTGCCGGCGAATGCCTCGGTGAGCGCGCCGAAGATGTCGCCGGTCGACTCGTTCATCCCGCCGTTCTCGTTGGACGAGCCGGAGCTGCCGGGGGTCTTGTCGAAGACCTCGTGGCCGTACTCGTGGGCGACGACGTCGATGGCGGTGAGCTGGTTGGCGTTCTGCTGGTTGTGGCCGAAGGTGGTCTTGGTGCCGTCGTAGTAGGCGTTGACGTCGCCCAGGCCCGCCTGGGCCGGGACCATCCCGCCCTGCCCGTTCTGGCCGTTGTAGCCGAACCACTGCTTGAGCATGTCGTACTCGCGCTGGGCCGCGTACATGATGTCGACGCAGGCCGTCACCAGGTCGTTGGCGCCCCCGTTGCCCCACGGCGAGGAGCCGGTGTACGTGCCGCCGTTCTGCCCGCCGCAGCGCAGGCCGGAGCGGTTCGGGTCGGTCATCGAGGTGGCGGCGGTGTCGATGGTGACGTTGCCGTTGTGGTAGCCGCGGCCGTCGGCGTCCACGACCTTGTCGTGGACGCGGGCGACGGCGCCGGTGCGGGCGTCGACGTAGGTGTCGAGCGAGCTCGGCAGGCCCTTGGCGGTGCGGCCCACGACCAGCGTGTGCCAGGTGAGGACCGGCTTGTCCCCCTTGAGCAGCACGGTCAGTTCGGGCGTGCTCGCGCTCTCGACGCGGGCCAGGCGCGCCTTGGCGGTGGCGAGGGCGGCGGACGGGGTCACCGTGGCCCTGGTGGAGAGCGTGAGGGCCGCCGGGGTGGGTGCGGCGGCGATGTCGCGGACCTTGCCGGCGCTGTCGGAGACGACGACGGCGTCGCCGCCGGCCACCGGCAGGCCCTTGTAGGTGCGCTGGTAGGCGGCGTAGTAGAGGCCGCCGGCCCACGGGGTGACGGCGGTGCGGACGAGTTCCTCGTCGGCGCCGTGGCGCAGCCCGTCGAGTCCGCTGTCCGCGGCTTTGTCGGCGGCGGCGAGCGCGAGCGACTTGCCGTGCCCGGGCGGTACGGGCCGCGCCTGCGGGGCCGCGGCGGAGGCGGTGGCCGCGAAGGTGCCCGCGAGGCTCGCCGTCAGGGCGAGCGCGGCCAGGGCCGCCGGGAGTCTGGTGGGGTGCACGTCTGCTCCGTTCGGGTGGGGGGAGACGGTGGGACGCGCCGAGTATGGGTGTGGACATGGCAAGTCGGGGACCTCCCGGCCGCCATAAGACCGGAGTTATGCCGAAGCCTGTCCTCCGCCCCGACCCCTGTCTAACCTGGCGAAATGCAGCTGGAGTTGAGGCATCTAGAGGCCGTCTGCCGGATAGCGGAAGCGGGCAGTCTGGGGCGCGCGGCGGCCCGGCTCGGGGTGTCCCAGCCGGCCCTGTCCGCGCAGTTGCGGCGGATCGAACGGGCCGCGGGCGGCGAGCTGTTCACGCGCGGGCGGCACGGGGTGGAGCCGACACCGCTGGGCGAGTTCGTGCTCTCCAAGGCGCGCCGGGTGCTCGGCGAGATGGACGCCCTCGCGGCCGGCGCCCGGGCCGCCGCCCCGCACGCGACGCTGCGGCTCGGCTGCATCCTGCTGGTCCTCGTGGACCGGCTGATCGGGCGCCTGGACGAGGAGCTCGCCGGGCAGGAGATCGCCGTCAGCATCGACGTCGAGCACTCGGTGACCACGCTCAGCCGGATGCTCGGCGCCGGACAGTACGACGCGATCGTGTACGGCGAGGTCGACGACCACGAGGTGCCGCTGCCCGAGGGCGTCGCGGCCCGCACCCTCGTCCCGAAGGAACCGTTCTGCGTGCGCATGTCGGCGGCGCACCCGCTGGCCGGCCGGGACCGGGTGGACCTCGCCGACCTGGCCGGGGAGACCTGGATGACCATGGTCGAGGACGACGACGGCGGCCCGGAGGCGCTGGTCGAGGCGTGCCGGAAGGCCGGCTTCACCCCGTCGCTGCGCTACCGGATCGCCGACCGCAAGATGCACTACGACCTGATCGCGGCCGGCCGCGCCATCTCCGTCTCCCAGCCGACCGCCCCGCCCGCCGAGGGCACCGTGCTCCGCCCGCTGGCCGGCGACCCGATCACCGGCCGGATCCGCCTCGCCTGGAACCGCGCCGCCGTCTCCGAGCGCCGGGCCCGCCTGCTCTACCGGGCGGCGGGGCTCGCGTACCTGGACAACGTGGCGCACAACGACTTCCACCGCACGTGGTGGGAGGCGCGTCCGGAGCTGCATCCGGTCCTCGACTGAGCGACGCTGGTGTCAGAGCGCGGGTGTCAGAGGTGAGCGACGGTGACCGACTACGCGAAGGTGTTCCGGGCGCTGCCCGGCATGGTCGCGCTGCTCACCCCGGACCTGGTGTACGTGGACGCCAACGACGACTTCCTGCGCCTGTCGGGCCGCACCCGGGAGCAGCTGGTCGGCCACTATCTCTTCGACGTGTTCCCCGACAACCCGCGGGACCCGGCCGCGACCGGGGTGCGGAACCTGGCCGCGTCGCTCCGGCGGGTCCTGGAGACCGGCGAGCGGGACTCCATGGCCCCGCAGCGCTACGACGTCGAGTCGCCCGAGCGGCCCGGGGAGTGGGACGTGCGGTACTGGAGCCCGGTCAACGCGCCGGTGCTCGGTCCCGACGGGCGGGTCGAGCTGCTCGTCCACCGGGTGGAGGAGATCACCGAGCTGATCCGGTCCCGGGGCGGGGCCGCCGGCGACGGCCGCACCCGGGTCCTGGAGGCCGAGCTGTACACGCGGGCGCGCGAGCTCCAGGAGGTCAACGAGCGGCTGCGGGCCGCGCACGCCCGGGAGCGCGAGGTGGCGCTCGCCCTCCAGGAGGCGATGCTGCCGGCGCCCGGGCCGATCGGGCCGCACCGGGCCGCGGTCCGCTACCGGCCCGCGGCGGGCACGCTGAACGTGTGCGGCGACTGGTACGACCTGGTCGCGCTCGGCGGCGGCGACCGGATCGGCGTGGCCGTCGGCGACGTGGTCGGGCACGGCCTGGCCGCCGCCGGGGTGATGGGCCAGCTGCGCAGCGCGCTCAGCGCCGCCTCGCGCGTGACGAAGGGGCCCGCGCAGGCCCTGGACGTGCTCGATCTGTACGCCCGCTCGGTGGAGGGCGCCGAGAACTCGACCGCCGTCGAGACGTGGATCGACTACGAGCGGGGCGTCGTCACGTACAGCAGCGCCGGGCACCCGCCGCCCGCGCTGCGGCACCCGGACGGCAGCGTGGAGTTCCTGGACCGGGCGACGGATCCGCCGCTCGGCGCGCACCCGGCGCACGTCCGCCGGCCGCAGGCGGAGACCGCGTTCGGTGCCGGCGCCGCGCTCGTCCTCTACACGGACGGTCTGGTCGAGCGGCGCGACGAGGACATCGACGCCGGGCTCGCCCGGCTCGCCGAGACCCTGCGGCGGCACGGTGAGGCGGACCCGGAGGCGCTGGCGGACGCGCTGCTCTTCGCCATGCTGCCGGTGGGCGGGGCGACGGACGACACGGCGCTGATCGTGGTCGGGCTGTGAGGCGTCCGGGCGGGTCCGGCGCCCGGCGGTCAGGCGGTCAGGCGGTCAGGTGCGTGACGCCGCTCGTCTCGCCGTGCGTCTCGTCGTGCGTCTCGTCGTCGTCCTGGCCCCCGGCCGCCGTCTCGCCGTTCAGGTCGCGGGCCATCAGGGTGGCCCCGGCGACCGCGCCCGGCATCAGCAGGACGGCGACGAAGGGGACCAGGAAGGCGAGGGTGAGCGGGACTCCGAAGCCGAGGGCGGCCATCCGGCGGCCGCGCAGCAGTCCGAGGCGCTCCTTGAACTCGACGCCCCGGCGCTGGAGCGCGACCGCCGTCAGCTCCTCGGTGAGGAAGAAGCCGGAGACGCAGAAGCCGACGGCCGGCACGACGGTCTGGCCCACGACCGGGACGAACCCGGCCGCGAAGAGCAGGATGCCGTAGCACGCGACCCGCACCAGGACCCGCAGGCTGTCCCGGGCCGAGATCCACAGCTCGCGCCAGAGCGGCAGCCCGGACTCGGGCACCTCGCCGCCCTCGGTGCGGTCGACCGCCTCGGACAGCGACTCGTAGAAGGGCTGGCCGACGAGGAGCGTGACGGCGGTGAAGCTGATCACGGCGAGGAAGAGACCGAGCGCGTAGACGAGGAAGTCCAGCGCGCCGCGGAGCAGGCCCTGCCAGGGCGAGCCCCAGTCGTCGGCGAACGGGGTGGCCCAGGCGGTCAGGTCGTCGGCGCCGTAGAAGAGGCCGACGAGCGCCCCCACGTACAGCACGAAGGTGACGAGCCCGGGCAGCAGCCCGAAGCCGAACCACCGGCCGTGCCTGCCGACCCACTTCTGGCCCTGCAGCAGGTAACCGAATCCCGCCCCGAAATCACGCATGGCGATCACTCTAGGGCTTGCTCCGGCCTCACCCGTACGAGGGAGGGCCGCACCCTGGTCGGTCAGGGTGCGGCCCTCGTCCACAGTCTGCCTGGCTACGGCTCAGACCGCGAGCTCGACCGTGATGTTGCCGCGGGTCGCCTTGGAGTACGGGCAGACCTGGTGGGCCTTCTCGATCAGGCTCTTGGCGGTCTCGGCGTCCACGTTGGGAATGGTCGCCGAGATCTTCACGATGATGCCGAAGCCCTCGTCGTTCTTGCCGATGCCGACCTCGGCGGTGACCGTCGAGCCGGAGACGTCGGCGTTCTCGTTGCGGGCCACGACGCCCAGCGCGCCCTGGAAGCAGGCGCTGTAGCCGGCCGCGAAGAGCTGCTCGGGGTTGGTGCCGGCGCCGGAGCCGCCCATGGCCTTGGGCGGGTTGACGACGACGTCGAGCTGGCCGTCGTCGGTGGCGACACGGCCGTCGCGCCCGTTCTCGGCGGTGGCGACGGCGGTGTACAGGACGTCGGACTGCTGAATCGACATGCTGTTGTCTTCCTTTTTCGTTCGCCGCGACTCGCGCCCACGATCGCGACGGCTGAGGGAAGACTAACGGGTCGCCCGGCGGGCGGGTCGAACTAGCGGGCGATCGAGACGACCATCTTGCCGGTGTTGTCACCGCGGAGCATGCCGAGGAAGGCGTCCACGCCGTTCTCGATGCCCTCGACGAAGGTCTCGCGGTACTTCAGCTCGCCGGAGCGCAGCCAGCCGCCGACCTCCTGGACGAACCGAGGCTGCAGGCCGTAGTGGTCGCCGACGAGGACGCCCTGGAGGCGGAGCCGCTTGCCGATGATCATGGCCATGTTGCGCGGGCCGGGGACCGGCTCGGTGTCGTTGTACTGGGCGATCATGCCGCAGATGGTGGCGCGGCCGTGCACGTTGAGCGTGGAGATCGCGGCTTCCAGGTGGTCGCCGCCGACGTTGTCGAAGTAGACGTCGATGCCGTCCGGGGCGGCCTCGCGGAGCTGGTCCTTGACCGGACCGTTCTTGTAGTTGAAGGCGGCGTCGAAGCCGAGCTCCTCGACGAGCCACTTGACCTTCTCGTCGGAGCCGGCCGAGCCGATGACCCGGGAGGCGCCCCTGAGCTTCGCCATCTGGCCGACCTGGCTGCCGACCGCGCCCGCCGCGCCGGACACGAAGACGGCGTCGCCCTCCTTGAAGGAGGCGACCTCGAAGAGGCCCGCATACGCGGTGAGACCGGTCATGCCGAGCACACCGAGGTACGTGGAGAGCGGGGCGAGCTCCGGGTCGACCTTGGTGGCGTGCTGCGCCGGCACGTCCGCGTACTCGCGCCAGCCGAGGCCGTGCAGGACGTGGTCGCCGACCGCGAAGCCCTCGGCATTGGAGGCGACGACCTCGCCGACCGCGCCGCCGTCCATGGGGTGGTCGAGCTTGAAGGGGGCGATGTACGACTTCACGTCGTTCATCCGGCCGCGCATGTACGGGTCGACCGAGAAGTGCAGGTTGCGCACGAGGATCCGGCCCTCGGCGGGCTCGCCGACCGGCACCTCGCGCAGGGCGAAGTCCGTGGGCACGGGCCAGCCGTGCGGACGGGAGACCAGGTGCCACTCGCGGCTGGACGCGGGAAGGACGGACATCGGCGGGACCTCCAGAAAAGCTTCAGCTACTGAAACAACCATGCTCCTGAATATTTCAGGTTGTCAAGTATCGGAGTACGATGGTGGGCATGCCCGCAACCCCCGCCCCGCGCACGGACCCGCTGACCCTCGAAGTCGTCGAGCTGATCGGCACGGTCGTGGCGCGGTACCACGAGGAGTACGAGGAGGCCGCGGCGGCGCACGCGCTGACCGGCGCGCAGGCGCGCGTGCTCGGCCTGCTCGCCCTGGAGCCCACGCCGATGCGGAAGATCGCCGACAAGCTCAAGTGCGAGCCGTCGAACGTCACGGGGATCATCGACCGCCTGGAGTCCCGCGGGCTGGTCGAGCGCCGCCCCGACCCCGCCGACCGGCGGGTCAAGGTCGCCGCACCCACCGAGGAGGGCCGCGCCACCGCCCGCCGCCTGCGCGAGTCGCTGCGCTTCGCACGCGAGCCGCTGGGCGAGCTCACGGCGGCGGAGCGCACGCTCCTGCGCGACCTGCTGAAGCGGATGCTGGGCGAGGACGCCGAGAACTAGCCGAGGGCGGACCGAGGGCCGGCTGCGGGCCGGCCGGGGCCCAGGGGCTGCCCGGCGGATCGGGGCCTAGACGCACCACCACAGGAAGGGCGTGCAGGTCTTCGTCGGGCTGGGGCTCGGGCTCGGGCTGCCGCTCGGGCCGCCGTCGCCCGGTGCCGGTGTGCCGCTGCGCGGACCGGAGGCCGTGCCGCTCGCGGAGGGCGAGGCGGAACCCGAGGGCGTGCCGGACGGCGTCGCGCCGCCGGGGCTCGCGGTGCCGCTGGGCCCGGGACCGGTCCCGCCGCCCGTACCCGTACCGGAGCCCGTACCCGTACCCGTGCCCGCACCCGTGCCCGCACCGGCTCCCGAGCCGTCCCCCGAGCCGTCCCCCGAGCCGTCGCCACGGCCGGAGCCGCGGGTCGCGTGGCCGCTGCCCTCCGGGCGCGGCGAGCCGGAGTCGACGGGGGCGGGACCGTCGGACGGGCCGGTGGCCTCGGCCGGGGGCGGCGGCGCCGGGTCGAGGGTCGTCCGGGAGACGTCGTCCTCCTGGACGGCGGTGGCCGCGCCGTCGTCGGCCGACGGCTCCAGGGCCGCCTTGGCCAGGGTCAGCGACCCGGCCGCGAGCGCGACGCCGAGCGCGCCGAGCAGCACCGCGCGCCCGCTGCGGGAGCGCGCCCTCCGCCCGCCGCTCTTGCGGCCGCCTCGCTGGTTCTGGCGGCGCGCGGCGGCGCGCCCTCCGGCGGGGCGGGGCGGCTCGACCGGGTCCAGTTCGTAACGGAACTCCGGCGCGACGGGCGGCGGGGTGTCGGCCGGTTCCGTGAGCGCCTGGGGCGGGGAGGACGGGTGGGGGGAGAAGTACCGCAGCTCCTCGGCGGGGGTCCCACAGCCCGCACAGGCCAGGGCGCCGTTGAGATGCCGTCGGCACTGGAGGCAGTAGTCCATGGCGCCCGCAGGCTATGCGGAGGGGTGGGCCCGGCTGAAGGCGCGGAAGTGAGGATCCTGTGAGGAAACCGCAGGTCGGCGGCGTGGCGTCGCGTATCTCCCCGTTCGGGCAGGATGGGCGCATGACCCCTGCCGCCCCCTTTGCGCCGTACGAGTTCCAACTCGTCCTGCTGCGCCGGATGGCCGATCACCAGCCGGGGCTCGTCGAGGACGCGCTGCGCGAACTGGGCGCCACGCGAGCCGGGATGCGCGAGGCGAACAAGCGCTGGCAGGCGTGGGCGCACGCGGGGCGCGGCCCGGGCGAGTTCGACCGCTACCGGCAGGCCCTCGGCGAACCGGAGCGCCGCGAGGCGGCGCCCGGTTTCCCCGGCAGCGAGGCGTGGATCTGGCCGGTGCCGCTCTGGCCCGAGCTGCGCTTCACCGTGCTGGCCGGCCCGCCCCGCCGCACCGTGTGGGCCCGCTCCCTCACCCGCGCCCCCGGCGCCCCCGTACCGCCGCTGCGCACCGCGGCCGATCTGATCCCCTGGCAGGTCACCGCCGACGAACTCTGGCGCGCCACCGAGAACCCCCGCCCCCGCGAGGGCGTCTCCCCCGCCCTCACCCGCCTCGACTTCACCCTCCCCGACGGCACGGAACACGGCGCCGAGTTCGCCTGGGGACTGCTGCAACGCCTGGTGCCACCGCTGGACGCGCGGTAGGGACCCGAGCCCGAACCCACCCCCCGACCTGACTTTCCGTCAGCACAACGGCACCCCCCTGGCGGCTCAGTTCGGCGCGCGCCCGAGCCGGGGCGGCAGGACGATGCGAAGGAAGCAGGAAGCAACCAGCAGGAAGCAAAAAGCACAGGAACGCGCACTCCGCGCCGCCTCGCCGCTCGTGCCAGCACCGCACTTCGGAGGACCGCCGTGACCGTCAGCCTTGAGCAGCTGCGCCGCTGCCATGTCGCCGTCGACCTGGGCGCCGCCCGCACCCGGGTCTTCGTGAAGGGCGCCGGACTCGTCGTCGACGAGCCGTCCGTCGCCGCCGTGAACACCCGCACCGGCGCGCTCATCGCCGTCGGCGCGCTCGCCGAGAAGATGACCGGACGCACCCCTGACTACATCCGGGTGGTCAGACCCGTCTCCGGCGGCACCGTCGTCGACATCGAGATGGCCCAGCGGATGCTCCGTCACCTCCTCGGTGACAAGCTCCGCCGTCAGCTGCGCCGCAAGCCCCGGCTGCGCGCCGCCGCCTGCACCCCGCACGACAGCGATCCGCTCGCCCAGCGCGCGGCCGTGGAGACCCTGGTCGGTCTCGGCGCCCGCCGGGTCGAGCTGGTCGACACCCTGATCGCGGCGGCCGTGGGCTGCGGGCTCCCGGTCGAGCAGCCGACCGCGACCATGATCATGGTGTGCGGGGCGGCCACCACCCAGGTCGCGGTCCTCTCGCTCGGCGCGATCGTCACCGCCGAGCGCATCCCGGTCGGCGGCGACGCCATCGACCACGCGGTCATCCAGCACCTGCGCCACCAGCACGAACTGATGCTGCCGAGCCAGTCGGTCCGACCGCTCCAGGTCGCCCTGCACGGCAACGGCCTGACGCTGCAGGGCCCCACGTTCACCGAGATCCACGGCCGTGACGTCGCCACCGGCCTCGCCCGCTCGGTGACCGTCGACACCGCCGCCGTGCGCCATGCCATCCAGACCCCGCTCACCGCCGTCCTCGACGGCATCGGCAAGATCCTCCGCGACTGCCCGCCCGACCTGGTGGCCGACCTCGCCGACCGCGGCATCATGATGGTCGGCGGCAGCGCCCTGCTGCCGGGCCTCGACCAGATGCTGCGCGAGGCGACCGGCATGCCCGTGCACATCGCCGAACGGCCGGACGTCTGCGCCGTGCTCGGGCTCGGCGCGATGCTGGAGGGCCGGGTCCAGTCGCTGGTCCTCGACCCGCTGGCCGAGGACCGCCCGGCCGAGGACCGCTCGGCGGAGGACCGGCTGGCCGGGGACCGCCTGGCGGGAGACCGTCCGGTGGGAGACCGCCTGACGGAGGACCGGCTGACCGGGGACCGGCTGGGGGAGGGCGAGTAGCCCCGCCCCGCCCGTCCTCACGAGGCCAGGTCAGGTCGTTTTGTACGACGATGAGACCGTGTCGATCACGGGTGCGGGCGCCGGAACCGGGGACGAGCCGGAACCGCGCCTGCCCATGCTCCTCGACGCCGTCCTCGGCGTCGGCAGCGAACTCGAACTCCACGCCACCCTGCGGCACATCGTGGAGACCGCCACCGCGCTGACCGGCGCCCGCCACGGCACGCTCGGGGTCCTCGACCCCGAGCGCGGCCGCGTCACCGAGCTGTTCACCTGCGGCGAGCCCGAGGACGGTGCCGTCCCGCGGCCCGCCCTCGACGTGCCCATCCGCGTCCACACCGAGGTCTTCGGACACCTCCACCTCACCGACAAGGAGAGCGGCGCCTTCACCGAGGCGGACCTCGCCCTGCTCCGGGTCCTCGCCTCCCAGGCCGGCATCGCCATCGGCAACGCGCGCCTCTACGAGACCGCCCGCCAGCGCGAGCGCTGGATCGAGGGCGCCGCCGCCGTCACCACCGCCCTCCTCGCCGGAAGACCGGCCGAGGACGCCCTGACGACCGTCGCCGAACGGGCCAGACTGCTCGCCGACGCCTCCGCCGGTGTCGTCCTCCAGCCCACCGCCGAGGGCGGCATGGAGATCGTCGCCGCCTCCACCCAGGACGACCCCGGCGACCTCGTCGGCACCACGATCGCACCCGGCTCCCCCGTCCTGGTCCAGCTGCTCGGCGGCGAGCCGGTGTTCATCGAGGACTCGGCGACCGACCCCCGGATGACCACGCACGTACGCAGCCGGTTCGGGCCGTCGATGATGCTGCCGCTGCAGAGCGGCGGGAAGCTCATCGGCACCCTCGCGCTGCCCCGCCGCCGCGGCGGCCGCCCGTACACCGCCGTCGACCGGCTGCTCGCCTCCCAGTTCGCCTCCCAGGCGGCACTCGCCCTCGTCCTCGCCGACGCGCAAGCCGACCGCGAGCGGCTCGCCGTCTACGAGGACCGCGACCGGATCGCCCGCGACCTGCACGACCTCGTGGTCCAACGCCTCTTCGCCACCGAGATGATGCTGGAGTCCACCCGCCGCCGGGCCGCCGTGCACGAGGTGGACGCGCTGCTCGGGCGGGCCGTGGACGAGCTGGACTCGACGATCCAGGAGGTCCGCACCACGATCTTCGCGCTCCAGCAGCCGCCCGCCGACGCCCCGGCCTCCTTCCGCGGCCGGGTCCTGCGCGAGACCGGCGGCGCGGCCGCGCTGCTCGGCTTCCAGCCGTCCGTGCACTTCTCCGGCGCCGTCGACACCCTCGCCGAAGGGGACGCCGGAGCGGACCGGTTGCTGGCGGCGCTGCGCGGCGCACTCGCCTCGGCCCACCGGCGGCCGGGCGTCGGGGCCGTGACGGTCGAGGTGAGCGCGGGCGCGGGCGCGGGCGCGGGCGCGGGCGCGGATGCGGACGGGGGCGGGAGCGCGGGCCGGGGCGGGGGCGCGGAGGGGCTGCGGCTGCGGGTCACGGACGACGGGCGGCCGCCGACCGTGGTGACGTGGCCGTGAGAGTCGTACACGAGCCCCGTACGGAGCAGTCCCGGACGGAGCAGTCCCGGACGGAGTAGTCCCGCGCGCCCGGTCCGCGTTCCCGATCTTGACTGAGGACGTGGACACCGAAGCGAAGATCCCCGCGGAGAAGCTCCCCACCGAGAAGATCCCCGCGGCCGCCTACCGCAACCTCGTCATGGCCACGGTCGGCTTCACGCTCACCTTCTGGGCCTGGAACCTCATCTCGCCGCTCGGCAGCTGGTACGGCGACCGCCTCTCGCTCAGCTCCTTCCAGCAGTCGCTGCTCGTCGCGGTCCCCGTCCTGGTCGGCTCCCTCGGCCGGATCCCGGCCGGGGCGCTCACCGACCGGTACGGCGCCAGGCTGATGTTCCCGCTGGTGTCGGCGCTGACGATCGTGCCCGTGCTGCTCCTGATCGTCGTGAAGGACAGTTACGGCCTGATGCTGGTCGTGGCGTTCCTGCTGGGCCTCGGCGGCACCACGTTCGCGATCGGCGTGCCCCTGGTCAACTCGTGGTTCCCGCCGGTCAAGCGCGGTTTCGCGCTCGGGGTCTTCGGCATGGGCATGGGCGGCGTGGCGCTCTCCGGCTACTTCACCCCGCGGATCGCCGAGCACGGCGAGAACCTGCCGTTCGTCGTGGTCGCCGTCGCGCTCGCCACGTACGCCGCCCTCGCCGCGCTGCTCCTCGCCGACCGCCCCGGCCGGCGCGTCCCCTCGGCCTCCCTCGGCCACCGCCTGGGCCAGGCCGGGCGGTTGCGGGTCACCTGGGAGCTGTCCGCGCTGTACGCGATCGGCTTCGGCGGCATCGTCGCGTTCGGCGTCTACCTCCCCACGTACCTGAAGACCTGGTACGAACTCGACCCGACCGACGCGGGCACCAAGGCCGCCGGGTTCGCCCTGGTGACGGTCGTCTTCCGGCCCTTCGGCGGCTGGCTCTCGGACCGGATCCACCCGGCTCTGGTCACGGCCGCCGCGCTCGGGGTCGTCGCGCTCCTCGCCGTCGTCCAGGCCTTCGACCCGCCGCTCGCCCCGGGCGGCGCGACCGCCCTGCTCGTCATGGCGGCGGGCCTCGGCACCACGTCCGGCTCGGTCTTCGCGCTGGTCTCGCAGGTCACCCCGCAGCCCCGGGTCGGCAGCGTCACCGGCATCGTCGGCGCCATGGGCGGGCTCGGCGGCTTCGTGCCCCCGCTCGTCATGGGCGCGATCTACAGCACCAAGGGCTCGTACTCGATCGGCTTCATGCTGCTGTCCGACCTGGCGCTCGCCGGGTGCGTGTACGCGTACGGGCGGATGCGGACCGTCCGCCCCGACGGCGACACGCCCGCGCCCGACGTGAGCAAGGTCGCAGCACACCGGCCCTGACGGCTGGGCAGAATGCGCCCATGAGTGCCCTGTTCCCGGCCCTGCGGGCCGCGACCGACCGGCCCGCCCTGCGGTTCGGCGCGGAGACGTTGACCTACGACCGGCTGGCGCGGGCCGCCGGAACCCTGGCGGCCCGGCTCGCGGGCCCCTGGAACGTCGCCGTCTGGGCCACGCCGACGCCGGAGACGGCGGTCGCGGTGGTGGCGGCCCTGCTCGCCGGGGTGCCGGTGATCCCGCTGAACCCGCGGATCGGCTCGCGCGAGCTGCACCACATCCTCGGCGACAGCCGGCCGGGCGCGGTGCTCGCCGGGGCGGGGGACGAACTGCCCCGCGAGATGGCGGGCCTGACGAGGATCGACGTCGACGTACGGGCGCCGGGGCGGCGGCAGGCGAAGGAGGCGGTGACGGATCCGGAAGCCCCCGCCCTGATCGTCTACACCTCCGGCACCACCGGCCCGCCCAAGGGCGTCGTGCTCTCCCGGCGGGCCGTCGCCGCCTCCCTCGACGCCCTCGCGGCCGCCTGGGCGTGGACCGGCGACGACGTCCTCGTGCACGGCCTTCCCCTCTTCCACGTGCACGGCCTGGTCCTCGGCGTCCTCGGCCCGCTGCGGCGCGGCGGCGAGGTGCGGCACCTGGGCGGCTTCTCCGTCGAGGGCGTCGCGAAGGAGCTGGGCGACGGCGGCGGGACGATGCTGTTCGGCGTACCGACCATGTACCACCGCCTCGCCGAGGCCCTCCCCCACGAGCCCGCGCTCGTCCGGGCGCTGACGGCGGCGCGGCTGCTCGTCTCCGGTTCGGCGGCGCTGCCGGTGCACGACCACGAGCGGATCACGGCGGCGACGGGGCGGACGGTCATCGAGCGGTACGGCATGACGGAGACCCTGATGCTGTGTTCTCTGGGGGTCGCCCCCCGGACCCCCGCCTCCGTGCCCGTCGGCTCGGGCCCGCGCCCGGGGTCGGTGGGCCTGCCGCTCGACGGCGTCGAACTGCGCCTGGTGGAGGAGGACGGCTCGGTCCTCGGCCCGGCTGCCTACGACGGCGAGACGGTCGGCGAGATCCAGGTGCGCGGCCCGAACCTCTTCACCGAGTACCTGAACCGGCCGGACGCGACGGCCGCGGCCTTCACGGCGGACGGCTGGTTCCGTACCGGGGACATGGCGATCCGGGAGCCCGACGGCTATGTCCGGATCGTCGGCCGCAAGGCCACCGACCTCATCAAGAGCGGCGGCTACAAGATCGGCGCGGGCGAGATCGAGAACGCGCTCCTGGACCATCCGGGCGTGCGCGAGGCGGCGGTGACCGGCGCCCCGGACCCGGACCTGGGCGAGCGGATCGTGGCCTGGGTCGTCCCGGCCGAGCCGGCTGACCCGCCGTCCGCCGAGGCCCTCGCCGACCACGTGGCCGCGCTCCTCGCCCCGCACAAGCGCCCGCGCGAGGTGCGGTACCTGGAGGCGCTGCCCCGCAACGACATGGGCAAGATCCTGAAGAAGGCGCTCCGTGACCGGGGCTGAGCGGCGGCCGGCGCGGGCCTGGATCGCCCTGGTCACGGACGAGTTCGCGCCGGCGGCCGGGCCGCCGCGGGCGGACGACGACTGGCTCCCGGAGGACGACGGACGCGAGCCGGCGGACGACTGGACACCGGAGGAGGAGCCGAAGGCGCCGCTCGTCGCCGACGGGCCGATCGGCTGGGCCGGTTACGACGCCTCCCGCGCCCGGGCCGCCGAACGCACCGGCGCGGACGAGTCGGTCCTCTACGGCACGGCGCGCATCGGCGGGCACCCCTGCGTCCTCGTCGTCTTCGAGTTCGGCTTCCTGGGCGGCTCGCTGGGCCGGGCGGCCGGTGACCGGCTCGTCGCCGCGTTCCGCACGGCGGCCGAGCGCCGGCTGCCGCTGGTGTCGCTCGTGGCGACCGGCGGCAGTCGCATGCAGGAGGGCATGATCGCCCTCACCCAGCTCCAGCGCGTCGCCGCCGCCTCCGTCCGCCTGCGCGCCGCCGGCCTCCCCCACCTCGCCGTCCTCCGCGACCCCACCACCGGCGGCGGCTGGGCCACCCTCGGCGCCGCCGCCGACCTCGTCCTCGCCCTCCCCACCGCCCAGGTCGCCTTCGCGGGCTCCCGCGTCCGGCCCGCACACGCCGACCCGGCCGCCTACACGGCGGAGGACCAGCACGCCCACGGCCACGTGGACGCGCTCGTCGCCCCGGAGCACCTGCGGGAGACCCTGGCGCAGTGGCTCCGCCTGCTGTCGCCGCGGCAGGCCGACCCGGCTGCGAGCGAGGTCGCAGTCGCCGACGCGCGCCCCGACGCGGCGCCGTCCGAAGGCCGGGCGGCTGACGCGGCCGGCCAGGCCGGTGAAGGCCGAGTGGCCGACCCCGCGTCCGCTCCCCCGCCCTCCGCCCTCCGTGACCTTCCCCTCCCCCTCACCGGCTGGGACGCCGTGCTCCGTGCCCGGGAGGCCGGCCGGCCGCGCGCCGGCGCGTATCTCGACGCGTACTTCGAGACGCGCGCCGCCATCAGCGGGGACCGGGCCGGTGGGGTGGATGCCGGGGTGGAGTGCGGGTTCGGGGTGCGGCCGGGCGGGCAGGTGGTGGCGTACGCGGCGCAGTCGGGCGGGGCGACGCGGCCGGCCGGGTTCCGGACCGTGGCGCGGCTGATCGGTATGGCCGACCGGCTGGGGATCCCGGTGCTGACGCTGATCGACACGCCGGGCGCGGCCAACGACGCCGAGGCGGAGCGGGCCGGGGCGGGCCCGGCCATCGCGGAGGTGTTCGGGGCGATCGCCGGGGCGCGGACGCCCGTGACCTCGCTGCTCGTCGGTGAGGGCGGTTCGGGCGGGGCGCTGGCGCTGGCCGCGCCGGGCAACACATGGGTGACGCCGGACGGCTACTTCTCGGTGATCGCGCCGGAGTTGGCCGCGCAGATCCTGAAGCGGACGCCGGAGCAGGTGCCGGAGACGGCCGGTCAGCTCCGGCTGCGGCCGCAGGACCTGGTGGACCTCGGCGTCGCGCGCGGGATCGTCGGGCCCGGGCAAGGCCCGGGACAGCACGAAGCCCCCTCGGGGTGAGGGGGCTTCGCGGTGGCTCAGGCCATCGTCAGCCGCCGATTCCCTGACAGACGCTGAAGTCCTCGCAGACGACGACCGCGCTGGTCACGACCGTCACGTCGGAGCCATCGGAGTCATCGTCGTAACCGTGGGCGAGGGCGGTGCCCGAGCCCGCGAGGACGACGGCGGCGGCCAGGGCGGCCGTGGCGATGAACTTGCGCATGAAAACCTCCTGACGAGCGGAGTTGCTCATGGGGAGCCTGTCCGGGGCATAGGTCCGCGGCAAGCGCACGCGCCCTGGTCAGGCTCCGGGATGACCCGTTCGGCGGGGGCGCTGTTACGTCCGGCCCGCTTCGCGCCCCCGCCCGGGCTACGGCGTCGGGTTGCGTCCGTCGTAGCGGCGGAAGCCCTTCCCGTACAGCGCGAGCAGGCCGATCGCGAGCACACAGGCGAGGCCGCCGCCGGTGATGGCCACGGCCGGGGAGGTGAGGTCGGCGACGGTTCCGGCGAGGAAGTCGCCGAGCCGGGGGCCGCCCGCGACGACCACGATGAACACGCCCTGGAGCCGCCCGCGCATCTCGTCCGGCGCCGCGACCTGCATCATCGTGTTGCGGAAGATCATCGAGACGGTGTCGGAGTAGCCGGCGACGGCGAGCAGCAGCAGCCCGAGCCACAGGTTGCGGGTGAGTCCGAAGACCGCGATGGCGGTGCCCCAGGTGGCGACGGCAAGCAGCACCGCCTGGCCGTGGTGGTGGATCCGGCCCTGCCAGCCGGAGAGGACGCCGCCGAGGAGCGCGCCGAACGCCGGCGCGGCGACGAGGAGTCCGGTGGTGCGGGCGTCGCCGTCGTACCAGAGCGCGGCGACCGCCGGGAAGAGCGCCCGCGGGTGGGCGAGGATCATCGCGCAGAAGTCGGAGAAGAACGTCATGCGCAGGTTGGGGCGGGTGGCGAGGAAGCGCAGCCCGTCGAGCACCGAGGCGCGCGCCGCGCCGGCGCCGTCGACGCGCTCGGGCAGCATCGAGGGCAGCCGCCACATCGCGTAGAGGGAGGCGGAGAAGGCGATCGCGTCGATGAGGTACGCGGCCTGGTAGCCGGCGAGGCCGACGACGACGCCGCCGAGGCTCGGTCCGACGAGCGTGCCGAAGGTCATGGTCATCGAGTTGAGCGCGTTGGCGGCGCGCAGCTGCTCGGCGGGCAGCAGCCGGGGGATCATCGAGCTGCGGGCGGGCGCGTTGAGCGCGGCGCAGACGGCCTGGAGCGCGACGATCCCGTACAGGAACCAGACGCGGTGGAAGCCGGCGAACGCGGCCGTGGCGAGCGCGGCGGAGAGCACGGCGAGGCCGGTGGAGCTGGCGAGGCCGAGCCTGCGCCGGTCGACGGTGTCGGCGATGGCGCCGCCGTACAGCCCGAAGACGACGAGCGGGACGAGCGAGAACAGCCCGACGAGGCCGACCGAGAACGGCGAGCGGGTGATGTCGTACACCTGGAGCGAGATCGCCAGGGTGGTCATGCCCTGGCCGACCCAGGTGACGGAGTTGCCGAACCAGAGGCGGCGGTAGTCGGCGGAGGTGCGCAGCGGGGTGAGGTCGGCGAAGAGCCTGCGTTCCTTGGGCTCGGCCGCCTGGGTGGCGCTCACGCGGCGTCGGCCGTGACGGTGAGGTCCCAGCGGAGCTCGGGGCGGGCCCAGTGGATGCGCCCGGCGGGCTGGACGGTGCCGGTGCGGCGGGCTCCGGTGCGCACGTAGAACTCCTCGGCGGGCGGGTGGGCCACGACCCGTATGGAGTCGAGCCCGGCGGCCCGGCCCTGCGCGGCCATGTGCGCCATGAGCATCCGGCCGATGCCGAGGCCCTGGGCCTCGTCGGCGACGAAGGCGAGGTCGAGCTCGGCCTCGTCGAGGAGGAGGGCGTAGAAGCCGAGGACGCGGCCTTCGGCGTCCACGGCGACGTAGACGGGGTGGTGCTCGATGTACGAACCGCCGACCTGGTAGCCGTCGACCATGGCGGCGTATTCGCCGGCGTAGGCGGAGGAGGTCCGGACGAGCCGGCTGAGCCGCTTGGAGTCGGCGGCGGTGGCGCGCCGCAGGGTGATGTCGTCGGGCATGGCCCGAGTATAGGACCGCACCTGTCACCGGGTCCTTACATTTAGATGTCGGATGCAGGAACCGCCCGCACGTCCGCTCCGCCATCCGCCCCGGCGCCCACTTCGGCGTCCGCCCCGCCGCCCGTTTCGGCGTCCGCCCCGACACAGCGCGCCACGTCGTCCGGGTCGACGGCGTCGAGCCGGGCGGCGAGGGCGTGGATCCGGTCCCGCAGCTCCTGGATCTCCGCGAGGTCGAGCCCGGTCGCGGCGGCGATCCCGCGCGGCACCCCGAGGGCCTTCTCGCGCAGCGCGGCACCCTCGGCGGTGACCCGCACGGTGACGGAGCGCTCGTCCTCGGCGCTGCGCCGGCGTTCGACGTAGCCGGCCGCCTCAAGGCGCTTCAGCAGCGGGGACAGGGTGCCGGAGTCGAGCCGGAGCCGCTCACCGATGCCCTTGACGGGCAGCTCGCCGTGCTCCCAGAGCACGAGCATCACCAGGTACTGCGGGTAGGTGAGGCCGAGCTCCTTGAGCGCGCCGCGATAGACGCCGTTGAAGGCGCGGGAGGCGGCGTGCAGGGAGAAGCAGATCTGGTTGTCGAGCTTGAGGAAGTCCTCGTCCATGGTTCCCAGGGTACGGGAGAGGCGCATCACACCCGATTAAGTTGTGCCCAACTCAATAGCGCGCTACAAATGAAGGCAGGACAGCACGACCCGGCACGACCGCCCGAACTCGCCCCTCCGAGAGGAACGGAAGAACCCATGGACGCCATCTACACCGCCGTCGCCACCGCCAACGGCCGCGAGGGCCGCGCCGTCAGCTCCGACGGCCGCCTCGACCTCCCGCTCGCCCACCCGGTGGCCCTCGGCGGCAACGGCGAGGGCACCAACCCCGAGCAGCTCTTCGCCGCCGGCTACGCGGCCTGCTTCGCCAGCGCCATGGGCGTCGTCGCCCGCCAGGAGAAGATCGACATCTCCGACGCCTCCATCACCGCCGAGGTCTCCATCGGCAAGGACGCCGCCGACGGCGGCTTCGGCCTGGCGGTCGTGATGCGCGCCGAGTTCCCGGAGCACCTGCAGGGCGAGGCCGGCACGGCACTCCTGGAGAAGACGCACGCGTTCTGCCCGTACTCGAAGGCGACGCGGGGCAACATCAAGGTGGAGCTGGTCGTCGAGTAGGTGACCGACGCGCCCTCCGGCGTGGCTTTCTGAGGATTTCCGACGCCCTCGGTGGAGTTCCCTCCACCGGGGGCGTTCGGTTGTGAGTTTTCACGTTCGGGCACGAGGGGTTCGCCTGCCGTACGACGGGCAGTCATGGAGCGGCCGCCGGGCGGTGGTTCGAGGGCGCTCTCCTTGGGGCGCTCGTCGCCGGCCCCGGCCGGCCACCGCACGCGCACCCGCATCCGCTCCCATCCCGGAGGGCAACTCCCCCATGGCCGACCTCAATCGTCGCCGGTTCCTGCAACTGGCGGGCGGCACCGCCGCGTTCACCATGCTGTCCGACAGCATCGCGCGCGCCGCGTCCATACCCGCGCAGGGCGCGACCGGCACCATCCAGGACATCGAGCACATCGTGGTCCTGATGCAGGAGAACCGTTCCTTCGACCACTACTTCGGCGCCATGAAGGGCGTGCGCGGCTTCGGCGACCCGCGCCCGGTGACGCTGCCCAGCGGCAAGCCCGTCTGGTACCAGTCGGACGGCAAGACGGAGACGCTGCCCTTCCGTCCGTCGAGCGACAAGCTCGGCATGGAGTACCTGCAGGGGCTCAACCACGACTGGGCGGGCGGCCAGAGCGCGTACAACAAGGGCAAGTACGACAACTGGGTGCCCGCCAAGACCAAGGCCACGATGGCCCACCTCACCCGCGAGGACATCCCGTTCCACTACGCGCTCGCCGACGCGTTCACCATCTGCGACGCGTACCACTGCTCGTTCATCGGCGCGACCGACCCCAACCGCTACTACATGTGGACCGGCTACGTCGGCAACGACGGCACCGGCGGCGGCCCGGTGCTCAACAACGCCGAGGCGGGCTACGGCTGGACCACGTACCCCGAGCGCCTGGAGGCGGCGGGCGTCTCCTGGAAGGTCTACCAGGACATCGGCGACGGCCTGAACGCCGGCGGCTCGTGGGGCTGGATCAACGACGCCTTCCGCGGCAACTACGGCGACAACTCGCTGCTCTACTTCAACAACTACCGGGGCGCGCAGCCCGGCAACCCGCTCTACGACAAGGCCCGCACCGGCACGAACGCCAAGGCGGGCGAGGGCTACTTCGACCAGCTGCGCGCCGACGTGCAGGCCGGCCGGCTGCCCCAGGTCTCCTGGATCGCGGCGCCCGAGGCGTTCTCCGAGCACGCCAACTGGCCCGCGAACTACGGCGCCTGGTACATCGCGCAGGTCCTCGACGCGCTGACCTCCAACCCGGACGTGTGGGCGCGGACGGCGCTGTTCATCACGTACGACGAGAACGACGGCTTCTTCGACCACGTGGTGCCGCCGTACGTGCCGGGCTCGGCCGCGCAGGGCCTGTCCACCGTCTCCACGACGCTGGACTACTTCCCCGGGAAGACGGGATACGTGGCCGGTCCGTACGGCCTCGGCCCGCGCGTCCCGATGATCGTCGTCTCGCCGTGGTCGACCGGCGGCTACACCTGCTCCGAGACCTTCGACCACACCTCGGTCATCCGCTTCATGGAGAACCGCTTCGGCGTGCGCGAGCCCAACATCTCGCCGTGGCGCCGGGCCATCTGCGGCGACCTGACCTCCGCCTTCGACTTCTCCCAGACGCAGACCCAGCCGGCCGCGCTGCCCTCCACGGCCGGCTACTACCCGCCGGACCAGAACCGCCACCCCGACTTCCTGGCCACCGCCCCGGCCGTCGGCACCATGCCCCGCCAGGAGCCGGGCGCCAAGCCGACCCGCCCGCTCGCCTACGCTCCGTACGTCGACGGCGCCGCCGACACCACCGCCGGCACCTACCGCCTCACCTTCAGCGGCGGCCCGGCGGCGGGCGCGCAGTTCTACGTCACCTCGGCGAACCGCACGGACGCGCCGTGGACGTACACGGCCGAGGCGAACAAGTCGATCGCGGACACCTGGAACACCAAGTACTCCAGGTCCCTCACCGACCTCACCGTGCACGGCCCCAACGGCTTCCTGCGCCGCTTCCGCTCCCCCGGCAAGACCGCCGTCCCCGAGGTCAGGGCCCGCCACAACGCCGCCACCGGCGACCTCGACCTGACCTTCACGAACGCGGGCACCACGGCCACGGTGACGGTCACCAACGCCTACGGCGGCAGCCCGGTGACCCTGTCCGTCGCGAAGGGCGCGACGGTCACGTACACCGTCCCGCTCTCCGCCTCCGCCCGCTGGTACGACGTCACCGTCACGTCCTCCGCCACCACGGACTACCTCCGCCGCCTGGCGGGCCACGTGGAGACGGGCGCGGCGGGCACGACGGACCCGGGCATCCTCACGTACTGACCTGCTGACCTGCTGACGCACTGACGTACTGACGTACTGACGTACTGACGGCAGGCAAGCCGCCGGTGCGGACGAGCGCGCGCACTCGTCCGCACCGGTACCCCCGTTCCGCTCCTCCTCTTCCCCCCTTCGGGGGGGGGGCCCGCCCCCCCCCGGCGGGGGGGGGGGGCCCCCCCGACCACCCCCCGCCCCGGGCCCCCGGCCCGTACGGCCGCGTCGATGCGGTCGTCGAGCATCGTGCC
>NZ_JBSGBF010000093.1:0-31863 GCF_053601115.1 Streptomyces sp. NPDC004788 | reverse complement strand
CGAACGCATCCGCGCCGTCCGCGAGGCGCTGCGCCGGGGCGACCCGCACTCCCGCTGGCTCGTCGTCTTCGACGGCTGGGACGACACCGACGGCGCGAACGTCATGCTGCCCCAGGGCCCCGGCCACGTCCTCGTCACCTCCCGCAACCGCGGCTGGGGCGACTACACCGACGTCCTGGAGATCCCCGGCTTCGACCGCGCCGAGTCGACCGCCTACCTGATGCGGCGCGCCCCGCACATCACCGCGCCCGAGGCCGACGAGGTCGCCGCCGAGTTCGGCGACGTACCGCTGCCGCTCGTCCAGGCCGCCGCCTGGCTCGGCGAGTCCCGCATGGAGGTCGCCGAGTACCTGCGCATGGTCCGCGACGGACGCATCTCCGCCGTGGACGAGCCGTCCGGCGGCGACGGCATCCCCAACGCCTCCCTGACCTCCTGGTCGATACTGATCAACCGGCTCCGACGCTCCCAGCCGCAGGCCATCGACGTGCTCAGCCTGTGCGCCTCCTTCGCCCCCGGCCGCATCCCGCTCGGCATCGTCCGCGCCTACCCGCAGGCCGAACTCCCCGAGGACCTGCGCTGGATGGTCACCGACCTGGCCGCCTGGTCCCGGGCCCTGGACACCCTCGTCAACTACTCCGTGCTCAGCCGCGAGTCCCGCGGCCCGGTCACCGGCGGGGAGATGGTGCCCCATCAGGAGTCCGTCCAGATGCACCGGCTGGTCCACGACATCGTGTCCCGGCTCACCGACGGCGAGCACCGCGACGCCCACCGCAAGGCCGTCCGCACCCTGCTCGCCGAGGCCGACCCCGGCAACCCGCTCGACAGCCGGAACTGGCCCCGTTACGCCGAACTCCTGCCGCACCTGGAGCCCTCCGGCGCCCTCGCCAGCCGCAATCCGCGCGTGCAGACCGCCGTGCTCAACTGCCTGCGCTACTGCTTCCGCAGCGGCGAGTTCCGGGCCGGCATCCGGCTCGCGGAGCGGATCCGGGAGAACTGGTCCACCTTCATGGACCCGGTGAGCGCCGAGATGCAGGAACTCACCACCCAGGAGAGCTACATCCTGCGCCGCTACGGACGCTTCCGGGACGCCTACCAGCTCGACCTCGCGCTGCGCGCCCGCCTCGACGAGGCCGAGACCCCCGACCCGCTCGCCTCGCTCCGCTCCTCCGTCTCCATCGCGAGCGACCTCCGCTACCTCGGGCAGTACCAGGAGGCGGAGCGGATGCAGCGCGAGGTGCTCGCCGAGGCCCAGCGCCTGCTCGGCGACAACGAGTTCCTCACCCTCGTCGCCGGGAACAACCTCGGCATCGCGCTGCGGCTGCTCGGCCGCTACAAGGAGGCGTACGAGCAGGACATCGCCTGCCTGGCCCGCTCGGAGAACGTCCTCGGCGCCCGGCACTCGCAGACCCTCGTCGTCGGCAACAACGTCGCCCAGGACCTGCGGCTGCTCGGCGCCTACCGCGAGGCGCTGGCCCGCCAGGAGGCCAGCGTCCGCGTCCACGTCCGGATCCTCGGCCCCCAGCACCTGCAGACGCTCTACGCCCGCACCCAGCTGGCCCTGTGCCGGCGCCGCGAGGGCGGCTTCCAGCAGGACCTCGGCGCCACCATGGCCAGCCTGCTCGAACAACTGGAACAGGTGCACGGCCGGACCCACTACGTGACGCTCGCCTCCATCAACAACTACGCCAACTACCTGCGCGAGCACGGCGACCTCGACCACGCCCGGGAGCTCAGCCACGAGGCCGAGGCCGGCTACCGCGCCCTCCTCGGCCCCGCCCACCCCGTCGCCACCGGCGTCCTCGCCAACACCGCCCTCGTCCTCCAGGCGTCCGGCGAACGCGCCGATGCCCTCGCCATCCTGGAGGCGTCGCTCGCCGGCCTCACCGCCTCCCTGGGGCCCGACCACCCGTGGGTCCTCGGCTGCGCCCTCAACGCCTCCGCGGCCCGCAACTTCAACGGCAGGGTCGCCGACGCCGCCGAGCTCAGCCGGGACACCCTGCGCCGGGCCCGGCACACCCTCGGCAACGAGCACCCGCTCACCCTGTCCTGCCAGGTCGCCCTCGCCACCGACCTGCGCGGCCTCAGGGAGAACGAGGAGGCGGGCAAGCTGGAGGAGGACGCCCTGCTGACCCTCACCCGGACGCTGGGCGCCCAGCACCCGCACACGCTGTCGGCGCGGCAGCGGAACCGGCCGTACTGGGACTTCGAGGCGAACCTGGGCTGACAGCCCGTACGACCGCAAGGAACGGCGGAAACGCCGGAGGCCCGGCACCCACTCGGGGTGCCGGGCCTCCGGTCGTACGAACTCCGATCAGCGCGATCAGTGCGATCAGCGCGATCAGGCGTCGAAGACCTCCGCGACCAGCTGCGCCTGCTCCGCCTGGTGGCGCTTGGCCGAGCCGACCGCCGGGGAGGAGGAGTGCGGGCGGGAGATCCGGCGCAGGCGCTCGCTCGCCGGGATGTCCGCGCCGACCGCCAGGTCCAGGTGGTCGATCAGGTTGAGCGCGATGAACGGCCAGGCACCCTGGTTCGCCGGCTCCTCCTGGGCCCAGATGTACTTCTCGGCGTTCGGGTACTTGGAGATCTCGGCCTGCAGCTCGGCACCCGGCAGCGGGTACAGGCGCTCCAGACGGATGATCGCCGTGTCCGTGACACCGCGCTTCTGCCGCTCGGCCTCCAGGTCGTAGTAGACCTTGCCCGCGCAGAAGACGACCTTGCGGACGTCGGCCGGGTTGACCGTCGAGTCGCCGATCACCGGGCGGAAGCCGCCGGTGGTGAACTCCTCCACCTTCGACGCCGCGGCCTTCAGACGCAGCATCGACTTCGGGGTGAAGACGATGAGCGGCTTGTGGTGCGGGTTGTGGACCTGCCAGCGCAGCAGGTGGAAGTAGTTCGACGGCAGCGTCGGCATGGCGACCGTCATGTTGTCCTGCGCGCACATCTGCAGGAAGCGCTCCGGGCGGGCGGACGAGTGGTCCGGGCCCTGGCCCTCGTAGCCGTGCGGCAGGAGCAGGGTGACGCCGGAGGTCTGGCCCCACTTCTGCTCGGCCGAGGAGATGAACTCGTCGACGACGGTCTGCGCGCCGTTGACGAAGTCACCGAACTGGGCCTCCCAGATCACCAGGGCGTCGGGGCGCTCCAGCGAGTAGCCGTACTCGAAGCCCATCGCCGCGTACTCGCTGAGCATCGAGTCGTAGACGTTGTAGTGGGCCTGGTCCTCGGCGAGGTACAGCAGCGGGGTGTAGTCCTCGCCGGTCTCCTGGTCGACGAGCACCGCGTGGCGCTGGCCGAAGGTGCCGCGGCGGGAGTCCTGGCCCGACAGGCGGACCGGGGTGCCCTCCATCAGCAGGGAGCCGATGGCGAGGGTCTCGCCGAAGCCCCAGTCGATGGTGCCGTCGTCGATCGAGGCCGCGCGGCGCTGCAGCTGCGGCAGCAGACGCGGGTGGACCGTGACCTGCTCCGGGATGTTCACCTGCGACTCGGCGATCCGCTTCACGACCTCCTGGGAGATCGCGGTGGTCACGGAGACCGGGAAGTCGGGCTTGGCGTCCGGGACCTGGGTCTGGGTCGGCGTCGCGGTGGCCTCGCGGACCTCGGCGAAGACCTTCTCCAGCTGGCCCTGGAAGTCCTGGAGCGCCTGCTCGGCCTCTTCCAGGGTGATGTCGCCGCGACCGATGAGCGACTCGGTGTAGAGCTTGCGCACCGAACGCTTCTTGTCGATCAGCGTGTACATCTGCGGGTTGGTGAACTGCGGGTTGTCGCCCTCGTTGTGACCGCGGCGGCGGTAGCAGATGAGGTCGATCACGACGTCCTTGTTGAACGTCTGGCGGAACTCGAAGGCGAGCCGCGCCACGCGGACGCACGCCTCCGGGTCGTCGCCGTTCACGTGGAAGATCGGCGCCTCGATCATGCGGGCCACGTCCGTCGCGTACATGGAGGAACGCGAGGCCTCGGGAGCCGCGGTGAAGCCGACCTGGTTGTTGATGACGACGTGGACCGTGCCGCCGGTGCGGTAGCCGCGCAGCTGCGACATGTTGAGCGTCTCGGCCACGACGCCCTGGCCCGCGAAGGCCGCGTCGCCGTGCAGGGCGATCGGGAGGACGGTGAAGTCCGTGCCCGCCTTGCCGATGACGTCCTGCTTGGCGCGGACGACACCCTCCACGACCGGGTCGACCGCCTCCAGGTGGGAGGGGTTGGCGACCAGGGAGACCTTGATCTGCTCGCCGTCGAGACCGGTGAAGGTGCCCTCGGCGCCCAGGTGGTACTTGACGTCGCCGGAGCCGTGCATCGACTTCGGGTCGAGGTTGCCCTCGAACTCACGGAAGATCTGCGCGTAGGACTTGCCGACGATGTTCGCGAGGACGTTCAGGCGGCCGCGGTGGGCCATGCCGATGACGACCTCGTCGAGGCGGGACTCCGCCGCGGAGTCGATGACCGCGTCGAGCAGCGGGATGACCGACTCGCCGCCCTCGAGCGAGAAGCGCTTCTGGCCGACGTACTTGGTCTGCAGGAAGGTCTCGAACGCCTCGGCCGAGTTCAGCCGGCGCAGGATGCGCAGCTGCTCCTCGCGCTCCACACGGGCGTGCGGGCGCTCCACGCGGTCCTGGATCCACTTGCGCTGCTTGGGGTCCTGGATGTGCATGAACTCGATGCCGGTGGTGCGGCAGTACGAGTCGCGGAGCACGCCGAGGATGTCGCGGAGCTTCATCATCGACTTGCCGGCGAAGCCGCCGACCGCGAACTCGCGCTCCAGGTCCCACAGGGTGAGGCCGTGCTCGGTGATGTCCAGGTCGGGGTGCTTGCGCTGCTTGTACTCCAGCGGGTCGGTGTCGGCCATGACGTGGCCGCGGACCCGGTAGGAGTGGATCAGCTCGAAGACGCGCGCGGCCTTGGTGACGTCGTCGTCGTGCGAGGCGTCGATGTCCCGGAGCCAGCGGACCGGCTCGTAGGGGATGCGCAGCGACTTGAAGACGTCGTCGTAGAAGCCGTCCTCGCCGAGGAGGAGGTTGGCGACGATGCGCAGGAACTCGCCGGAGGCCGCGCCCTGGATGACCCGGTGGTCGTAGGTCGAGGTCAGGGTCATGACCTTGGAGATGCCCAGCTTGTTCAGGGTGTCCTGGGAGGTGCCCTGGAACTCGGCCGGGTAGTCCATGGAGCCGACGCCCATGATGACCGACTGACCGGGCATCAGACGCGGCACGGAGTGGACGGTGCCGAGGCCGCCGGGGTTGGTCAGGGAGACCGTGACGCCGGTGAAGTCCTCCATCGTCAGCTTGCCGACGCGGGCGCGCTTGACGATGTCCTCGTACGCCTGCCAGAACTCGAAGAAGTTGAGCGTCTCGGCCTTCTTGATGCCGGCGACGACGAGCTGGCGGTCGCCGTTCGGCTTCACCAGGTCGATGGCCAGACCGAAGTTGACGTGCTCCGGCTTCACCAGGGTCGGCTTGCCGTCCTTCTCCGCGAAGGAGTAGTTCATCGACGGCATGGCCTTGATCGCCTGCACCATCGCGTAGCCGATGAGGTGGGTGAAGGAGATCTTCCCGCCCCGGGCGCGCTTCAGGTGGTTGTTGATGACGATCCGGTTGTCGAAGAGCAGCTTCACCGGGACGGCGCGGACGGACGTGGCCGTCGGCACCTCCAGCGAGGCGTTCATGTTCTTCGCGACCGCGGCGGCCGGGCCGCGCAGGGTGATGAGCTCGGGGCCGGCGGGGGCCTCGGCGGCGGGCTTGGCGGCGGCGGCCGGCTTCGCCGGGGCGGCGGGGGCCGGAGCGGCCTTCACCGGAGCCGGAGCGGCGGCGGCGGGCTTCGCCGGGGCCGGGGCGGCCGGAGCGGCCGGGGCGGGCACGGCGGCGGCAGGTGTGGCCTGTGCGGAGCCCACCTGCGGCGCGGCCGGCGCGCTCGGAGTGTTCGGGGTGGTGGCGGCCGGGGCGGCCGCGGTCTTCTCCGGTGCTCCGGGCTTGTAGTCGGCGAAGAAGTCCCACCAGGCACGATCGACCGAATTCGGGTCCTGGAGGTACTGCTGGTAGATCTCGTCGACGAGCCACTCATTGGCACCGAAGGCGGCTGCGGGGCTCACGCCCTGCCCGTCTTGGTCGGCCGGGGAGCTCGGGGTACTGGGGGACTGAGACGACACGGCGGCAACCGCCCTCTTCCGCTTCGCAAGGTGATGGACAGCGGAAATAAAGGCTACGCCTCCCTGGCCGGGAGGTGCAGGCCAGGCAGTCCAACGTCGCGCAAGTCACACTTGACGAGGTGTTTCAGTGCCGTGAATGGCGGGAAACAACCGTGGTTCTGCGTCGACGAGGGTACGGGAAAGCGCGGCTGCGGCCCTGTTCAGCCGCATCCCTGACCACGTACCCGTCCACGTACACGCAGAACGAGTGCTTCCGGTTCGAACCCTACGTCAATCCCGCGGCGGAAGACTGCCCGGAAGAGTGAGTCTGATGCGGCAGCCGCGTGACGATTCGGCCACTCCGATGTGACCGCCGTGCAGATCGACCGCCCAGCGGGCGATCGCGAGCCCCAGACCGGTGCCGCCGTCGCTGCCCGGGCCCTGCTGGGCCGGGACCGTGCCCCGGTTGAACCGCTCGAAGACCTTGTGCCGCTCCGACTCCGGAATGCCCGGGCCCTCGTCCTCGACCTCCAGGTCCACGCTGTCCGGATCCGGACCCCGGCGCGCCCGCACGGTCACGCGCCCGTGCGGCGGCGAGTGCTTCACCGCGTTGTCGATCAGGTTCGCCATCACCTGGTGCAGCCGCTCCGCGTCCGCGTGCGCGGTCAGCTCGGGCGGCGACACGTCCAGGTGCAGATGCACGTCCGTACGGCGGTGCAGGCCCGAGGTGGAGGAGAGCCCGCGCTGGGACGCGGCCAGGTTCGCCTCGCGCAGGATGCCCGAGAGGTACGGCCACACCTCGAAGCGGCTGCGCCGGAGCGTGACGACACCGTTGTCGAGCCGTGACAGGTCGAGCAGCGTCTCCACCAGCCGGCCGAGCCGCTCGGTCTGCTTCAGGGCCGTCCGCATGGTCTCCGGATCGGCGGCGGAGACGCCGTCGACGACGTTCTCCAGGAGCGCGCGCAGCGCCGCGATGGGCGTGCGCAGCTCGTGCGAGACGTTCGCGACCAGTTCCTTGCGGTGCCGGTCCACGGCCTCCAGGTCGTCCGCCATGCGGTTGATCGTGGAGGCCAGGTCGCCCAGCTCGTCGCGGCGGTCCGCGCCGCGCACCCGGCGGCTGAAGTCGCCGCGCGAGATCGAGCCGGCGACGTGGTTCATCTCGTCCAGCGGGGCGGTCAGGGACTGGGCCACGAACTGGGTGATCAGCAGCGTGGCGATCATCGCGAAGATCGTGATGTAGCGGAACTCGGTCGAGGTCCGGATCGCCACGAGGGCGAGACCCGAGGTCAGCAGCACCGCGCCGACGACCAGGGTGCCCAGCTTCGTCTTGATCGATATCGCTATCCGCCGCCGGCCGCCGTCCTGGTCGCCGTGCCGGTCGTCCCCCCGGGCCCCCCGCCCCGCCCGGCTCACGGCGCCGGGGTCTCCAGCGCGTAGCCGACGCCATGGACCGTGCGGATCCGCTCGGCCCCGATCTTCCGGCGCAGCGCCTTGATGTGGCTGTCCACGGTCCGGGTGCCGGAGGCGTCCGCCCAGTCCCACACCTCGGCGAGCAGCTGCTCGCGCGAGAGCACGGCCCGCGGGGTGTTCGCCAGGCAGACCAGCAGGTCGAACTCGGTCGGCGTCAGGTGCACGTCCTCGGCCCTGACCCGGACCCGCCGCTGCGCGTGGTCGATCTCCAGCTCGCCGAGGCGCAGGATCCCGCTGCGCGGCGTCGCCGCCGCGAGCGCGGCCCGCTCCACCCGGCGCAGCAGCACGTGCACCCGGGCGGCCAGCTCGCGCATCGAGAACGGCTTCGTCATGTAGTCGTCGGCGCCGACGCCGAGGCCCACCAGCATGTCCGTCTCGTCGTCACGCGCGGTGAGCATCAGGACCGGGACGGGCCGCTGGGCCTGCACCCGGCGGCACACCTCCAGGCCGTCGAAGCCCGGCAGCATCACGTCGAGCACCATCAGGTCCGGCTGCCACGCCTCGGCCGCGTCCACCGCCGCCGGGCCGTCGCCGGCCGTCTGCACCAGGAAGCCCTCGGCACGCAGCCGCGCGGCGATCGCGTCCACGATCGTGGCGTCGTCCTCGACCACGAGGACTCTGCGCTGGGCCCCTGGAGTCGTCGCACCGTGGTTCGTGGTGTGTGTCTGCTCCATTGCCCCGCCTCGCGTCGCCGATGTCGGTGCAGCAGCCTAGGGGCAACCGCCGCGTCAAGGCTACGCAGGCGATCCGGCTGGCCGGACGGCGAGGTGGACCACGTCGGGGACGCCCCGGGCAACCGGGACCTCTTCGGTCCGTACCCCGCTGAATCCGGCATTCCGCAACGACTCTTCGAAATCGGCGGACGGTTGCGCCGACCACACGGCGAGGATTCCGCCGGGGTTCAGCCGGGCCGCGCAGGCGGCCAAACCCTCGGTGGAATAAAGGGATTCGTTGTCCTCGGTGACGGTCCAGTCGGGCCCGTTGTCGATGTCCAGGCACAGCGCGTCGTAGGTGTCGGTGGTGGTGCGCAGATGGGTCACCAGGTCCGTGTGCAGGATCACGGTGCGCGAATCGGCGAGCGCCGCACCGGAGATGGCCGAGAGCGGACCCTTCCGGTGCCAGTCGATGATCGCGCCCTCACGCTCCGCGACCACGATCCGGCCCCAGCGCGGGTCGGCGGCGGCGTGCGCGAGCGAGAAACCGACGCCGAGGCCGCCGATGAGGACGGCCGGCGCCTCGGGACGTGACGGCCCCGACGACAGCGCGTCCAGGGCGGCGTCGACGAGCAGGCGCTCCGAGCGGCCGTCGGACGTGTCCATCAGGAACGTTCCGTTGGCGATGATCTCGTAGTGCGTCACGTCGTCCGTGTCGCGCCGCCGCAGGACGACTTCTCCGTACGGGCCCTCACGGCGTTCGAGGGTGACGGGGCTGCTCATTGCTCACTCCGTGGCTCGCTTGTACGTGGCTGTCCCGGCCATCCTCGGAGGGCGCGGGCGGCCGGGACAACCGCTTAACGAGCCTCGTGCGTGACGTAGTGCGCGATCCGGCCGAGCGTGCGGCGGGCGTCCACCCGCGTGCCGTAGGTCCGGTCCCAGGTGATCGGGGCGACCGTGACGTGGCCCTTGTCGAGCAGCCAGGTCGAGTCGGCGTCCGCGCGGCCCTCGGCGCACTCGCCCGCGCCGCCGCCGTCCACCGGGCACAGGCCGAGGGTGATGTCGAAGGAGTCGCCCGTGCCGCGCCGTTCGTACGCGTGGTAGGCCACGGCCCCGTCGCCGACCCGGGTCCACACCGGGGCCTTCGCCGGCTGTCCGGCGCTGACGTCCGGGTAGTCGACCTTGAGCGCGAAGGCGGAGGTGAGGAGGCCGCGGGTGCGGAGCCCGGCGACGAAGCGGGCGCCGAACTCGGCGTTCGCGCGGTAGTTGTCGCGCGGGAAGTACGTGTTGCTCTCGTCGCCCGCCGAGGAGAACGCGACCGCCGGCACTCCCTGGTCGATCGCGGCGACGGCCGCGCCCACGGTGCCGGAGTCGTTGACGTTCGCCGAGACGTTCGGGCCCGAGTTGATGCCGGTGAGCACCAGGTCGGGGCCGTCCTGCCAGCCGGCCTCGGCTCTCAGTCCGCCGCGCAGCGCGAGCTTCACCGTGTCGGCGGGCGTGGCGCTCGGGGTGTCCTTGCCGCACGGCCCCGCCGACAGGCACACGCCGAACACCGCGCCGTGGGCCGGCGCGCCCGCGCAGTCGCCCCCGTAGCCGGCGGGCAGCTCGGCGGCGGCGCGGCGCTGCGCGGTGAGCACGCCGCCGTTGGTGACGGCCGTGCCCTTGCCGGACTGCACCTGCCACGGGGCCATGACCACGACGTCGGCGCCGGCGGCGCACATCGCGCGGCGGAGCTCGTAGAGGCCGAGGCCGTCGGAGTTGCTCGCCTTCGCGGCCTGCATGGAGTCGTCGTTGGAGAGGAGGACGCGCATACCGGCGAGGGGCGCGGCCGAGGGGGCCGAGGGGGCGGCGGGGGTGGTGGCGTAGGCGGTCGCGCCGAGGCACGTGAGCAGTGCGGCGGCTGTGCCGAGGGCGAGGAGCTTGCGCATGGCGGTGCGTTCCCTTCAGGGGCATGACACGCGGAAGAGTGCGGTCCGGGGCCCGGCCCCCCACGGGCGGGCCCCGGACCGGGCGCGGGGCGTGTCAGGGCGCCCCGCGGTCCGGGGATGGCCGAAGGCTAGGGTTGAAAACCGAGTGGGTACTAGGTTTGTGCGCTGTGACCTGGGTCACGGCGTGGAGGTGGCTCGGAAGGTCGCGGCTAGGGTGGGGCCATGCCGGAGAAGAAGGTCCCCGCGAGCGGGAAAGCCGCAGGCCGGGGCGGTTACGCGGTCGGTGACGCGCGGCGCAGGAAGATCCTCGACACCGCCGTCGAGCACTTCGGGCAGTGGGGCTTCCACGCCTCCTCGCTCGCCCGGATCGCGAACGACTGCGGCATCACCCAGGGCGGACTCCTCCATCACTTCCGCAGCAAGGAGGACCTGCTCCTGTCGGTCCTCGCGCAGAGCGAGCAGCACGACATGGAGCGGCTCTTCGCCGACGAGCCGGAGTCCTACGCCGCCTATCTCGACACCCTCGTCGCCCTGATCGAGGAGAACACCCGGCGCCCCGGCATCGTCCGGATGTTCAACGTCCTCGTCGGCGAGTCCGGCGACGTCGGCCACCCCGCGCACGCGTACTTCAAGGAGCGGTACGCGCGGGTGCTGCGGGACACCGTCGCCCTCCTGGAGCGGGCCGTGGAGCGCGGCGAGCTGCGGACCGGGACCGACTGCCTGGCCGTCGCCCAGGAGCAGCTGGCCGTGATGGACGGCCTGCAGATCCAGTGGGCGCTCGCCCCGGAGTCGATGGACATGCCGGCGCGGGTACGGGACTTCCTGCGGCGGCGGTACGAGGAACTCCGGGCCTAGTGTCCTGGCGGTCCGGCTTTACGGGGCCGTCGGCGGGCCGCCGTCGGGAAGGGCGTCGAAGACGCGCTGGAGCGCGGGCGGGCGGGCCTCGCCGTCCTGGGTGACGACGAGCCGGTGGCCGTAGGCGACCTGGTACGTGAACCCGTCGCGGACCGGGCTGCCGGTGGCCCGGTCCGGGACCTTCGCGTACGCCGGGTCCTCCAGGGCGGCGCGCAGCTCGGCGGCTTGAGCGGGCGTCAGGCGGCCGGAGGCGGGCGGCTTGGTGCCGTGGCGGACGGTGTACGCGCCGTCGTAGTGGACCACCAGCTTGTTGCTGACCCCGGCGAAGCCGCCACTGACGTCGACCTCGACCAGGACGTCCTGGGGCGCGGGCTCCGTGCGCGTGGCGGCGCTGCTCGCCGGGCTCTCGGCCGGCGGCGCCGCCGGGGCCTGGCCGCAGCCGGTCACGGCCACGGCCGCGGCGAGGACGGCCGCGGCGCCGAACCTGCGCCCGTACCGCTTCACGTACTCCCGCTTCACGTACTCCATGGCCCGAGCATGCCCGCTCCGGCGGGCCCGCGCAGGGCGCGTGACGAGTGATCGCTCAGAGCGAACGCGGGGCGGGGAACAATGCCGGGCTCACATGCATTGAGTCGGTAAAGCTCAACTTGATTGACTGCGATTCACTGCCGAAGGGGAGATCATGGCTTCTGAGTCCATGGCGTCCGCGCCGCTCACTCTGCCTGTGCTGCCGCTCGACGACGAGGTCGTGCTGCCCGGAATGGTCGTGCCGCTGGATCTGTCCGACAACGACGTCCGGGCAGCCGTCGAGGCCGCGCAGGCCGCCGCGCGCGGTGGGACCGGGAAGCCCAGGGTGCTGCTCGTGCCCCGGGTGGACGGGACCTACGCGGGCACCGGTGTGCTCGGCACGGTCGAGCAGGTCGGGCGGCTGTCCGACGGCGATCCCGGCGCGCTGATCCGCGGCCGCGGCCGCGTGCGCATCGGCGCCGGGACGACCGGGCCCGGCGCGGCGCTGTGGGTCGAGGGCACCGTCGTCGACGAGGCGCTGCCGGAGCCGCTGCCCGGCGCGGTGACCGAGCTGGTCAAGGAGTACAAGGCGCTGGCCACGAGCTGGCTGAAGAAGCGCGGCGCCTGGCAGGTCGTCGACCGCGTCCAGCAGATCGAGGGCGTCGGCGCGCTCGCCGACAACGCGGGCTACTCCCCGTTCCTGACGGTGGAGCAGAAGCTCGGACTGCTGGAGACCGCCGACCCGGTCGCCCGCCTCAAGCTCGCCACCGCGCAGCTGCGCGATCACCTGGCCGAACAGGACGTCGCCGAGACCATCGCCAAGGACGTCCAGGAGGGCGTCGACAAGCAGCAGCGCGAGTTCCTGCTGCGCCGCCAGCTCGAAGCCGTCCGCAAGGAGCTGCGCGAGCTCAACGGCGAGAAGGATGCCGACGAGTCCGACGACTACCGCGCCCGCGTCGAGGCGGCCGACCTGCCCGAGAAGGTCCGCGAGGCGGCCCTCAAGGAGGTCGAGAAGCTGGAGCGGGCGAGCGACCAGTCCCCGGAGGGCTCCTGGATCCGCACCTGGCTCGACACCGTCCTCGAACTGCCGTGGAACGAGCGCACCGAGGACCAGTACGACATCCAGGGCGCCAAGGCCGTCCTGGACGCCGAGCACGCGGGCCTGGAGGACGTGAAGGAGCGCATCACCGAATACCTGGCCGTGCGCAAGCGGCGCGCCGAGCGCGGGCTCGGTGTCGTCGGCGGCCGTCGCGGCGGCGCCGTGCTCGCCCTCGTCGGCCCGCCCGGCGTCGGCAAGACCTCGCTCGGCGAGTCCGTCGCGCACGCCATGGGCCGCAAGTTCGTCCGCGTGGCCCTCGGCGGCGTCCGGGACGAGGCCGAGATCCGCGGCCACCGGCGGACGTACGTGGGCGCGCTGCCCGGCCGGATCGTCCGCGCGATCAAGGAGGCCGGGTCCATGAACCCGGTGGTGCTGCTCGACGAGATCGACAAGGTCGGCTCCGACTTCCGGGGCGACCCGGCGGCGGCCCTCCTCGAAGTCCTCGACCCGGCGCAGAACCACACCTTCCGAGACCACTACCTGGAGGTCGAATTCGACCTGAGCGACGTCGTGTTCCTCGCGACGGCGAACGTCCTGGAGGCCATCCCGGAGGCCCTGCTCGACCGCATGGAGCTGGTCCGCCTCGACGGCTACACCGAGGACGAGAAGGTCGTCATCGCCCGCGACCACCTGCTGCCCCGGCAGCTGGAGCGGGCCGGCCTGGAGCAGGGCGAGGTCGTCCTGGAGGAGTCGGCGCTGCGCAAGCTGGCCGGCGAGTACACCCGGGAGGCGGGCGTCCGCACCCTGGAGCGCTCGATCGCCCGGCTCCTCCGCAAGGTGGCCGCCCAGCACGAACTGGGCGAGCGGGAACTGCCGTTCACCATCGGCGAGGGCGAACTGCGCGGCCTGATCGGCCGCCCGCACCACGTGCCCGAGTCCGCCCAGGACCCGGCCGAGCGGCGCACGTCCGTGCCCGGTGTCGCCACCGGTCTGGCCGTGACCGGCGCCGGCGGTGACGTCCTCTTCGTGGAGGCATCGCTCGCCGACCCGGAGACGGGCGGGGCGGGTCTGACCCTCACCGGTCAGCTGGGCGACGTGATGAAGGAGTCCGCGCAGATCGCGCTCTCCTTCCTGCGCTCGCACGGCGCCGAGCTGGAGCTGCCCGTCACCGGCCTGAAGGACCGCGGCGTGCACATCCACTTCCCGGCGGGCGCGGTCCCGAAGGACGGCCCGAGCGCCGGCATCACCATGACGACGGCCCTCGCCTCGCTCCTGTCGGGCCGGCTGGTCCGCACGGACGTCGCGATGACCGGCGAGGTCTCCCTCACCGGCCGCGTCCTGCCCATCGGCGGCCTGAAGCAGAAGCTCCTCGCCGCCCACCGCGCGGGCATCACGACCGTCGTGATCCCCAAGCGGAACGAGGCCGATCTCGACGACGTCCCCGCCGAGATCCTGGAGAAGCTGGAGGTCCACCCGGTCACGGACGTCCGCCAGGTCCTGGAGATCGCGCTGACCCCGGCGGCGGTCGCGGTGGGCGCGGCGGCGTAAGGCACCGCACCCGCACGCACAGCGGTGGGCCGCCCTCCCTCGGGAGGGCGCCCCACCACTGCCTCACGCGGGGCCGGTCACGCGGGGTTGGTCACGCCGGGTTGGTCACGCCGGGTTGGTACGGCGCACGGCGTCGGCGACGACCGGGGCCAGATCGGCGCCGCCGGTGTGCGCCGCGCGCTGGAGGTCCGCCCCGGTACCCCGGGCGAGGACCAGCTCGACGCCGCGCACGGCCCGGTCGAGGTCGCCCGCGTCCCGCAGAGCCGGGGTCACATGGCCGATCAGGGCCTGCAGGACGTCGGCGGCCGGGGCCGGCCGCCAGCTCTTGGGGTGCAGCAGGCGGTCGCCGAGGCCGTAACGGCTGGCCTGCCACGCGGCCAGTCGCAGCAGGACGGTCGGGACCGGGTCGGCCTCCACCCCGGCCCGCCAGGCCCGGGCCTCGGTCTCCACCAGGGCGCGGACCAGCAGCCCGAGCAGCAGGGCGTCCTCCGCGTGCAGGCACACGTCCCCGACCCGCACCTCCACCGTCGGGTAGCTGCGCGACAGCCGGGCGTCGAAGTAGACCATGTGGTCGTCGACGAGCACCTCGCTCGCCAGCATCGCCCGGGTGGTCTCCTCCAGCGCGTCGACGTCGCCGAACAGCTCGGCGGGCCCGGCCATCGGCCAGCGCGACCACAGCTGGTGGCGCCAGCTCGCGTACCCGGTGTCCTCGCCCTGCCAGAACGGCGAGTTCGCGCTGAGCGCCAGCAGCGGCGCGAGCCAGGGCCGGATCCGGTCCAGGACACCGACGCCCTCCTCCGGCGAGGTGAGGTGGACGTGCACGTGGCAGGCGCAGGTGAGCTTGTCGTCGACCAGACGGGCGTACCGGTCCTCGATGCGCCGATAGCGGTCCGCCGGGTTGAGGACCTGCTCGAAGCGCATCGGCGCGGTCGCGAGCGCCGCGACCGCCACTCCCGCCTCCTTGGCCGCGGCCGCGGCGGTGGCCCTGGCCTGCCGCAGCTGATCGGCCAGCTCGTCCGCCGTGGCGCACGGCCTGGTGCCGATCTCCAGCATCTCGCAGTACAACTCGGGCTTCACCGGCTCACCCCGGTCCGCCTCCGGCCGCACGTCGGCGTGCCAGGCGGCGATCTCGGTGACGGTCCCGGACAGTGGCTGGGGGAGCCCGGTCGCGGGATCGACCAGGAGCAGCTCCTCCTCGACCCCGATCGTGCGCAGTCCTTGCCCGCGGTGGTACTCCCACCGCTCCTCATTCCGCATGGAGTGCTCTCTCCTTCAACGGTCGGACGACGTGCGCTGGCGGCCGTTCGAACAGAGCATTCCCGAAGGACGTCCACGGATGACCCGACTCCGCTTGTTCTGGTACGGATGGCGTGAAATCGACACCCGAAGGGAGGACGTCCGCGTGATTCCCGTTCGAGTGAATTTCGCGCATTTGCGTATCGGGGCGGCCGGTGAATCCGTAGGGTCGGGAGTGGCTACGGGGGTGGCAACTGAACTGGCGGGTTGGGGAGTTGAGCCATGGGTCAGGCTAAACGGCAGGAAGCGTGGGAGTTCTTCGGCGAGCTGCTGAAGGAGCGCCGGGAGGCGGCGGGACTCACGCAGAGCGAGCTGGGCGCGCGGGTGTTCGTCTCGTCGGCGTACATCGGTCTGTTCGAGCAGGGCATTCGGAAACCGCAGCTGGATCTGGCGAAGCTGTTCGACGACGTGCTGAAGACGGGGGGCCTGTTCGAGCGGACGTGGCGGAAGCTGATCAATCGGTCGCCGTACGCGTCGTACTTCCAGGCGGCGGCGGAGCTGGAGGACCTGGCGACGAAGATCTGCGAGTTCGAATCCACTTCCGTCCCGGGACTGCTCCAGACTCGCGCCTACGCACGAGCCGTCACCCTCGCCAGCAATCCGCTGGCCACTGAGGAGTACCTGGAGGACACCGTCAAGGGGCGGATGGAGCGGTCCGCAATTCTCAAGGACGCCACTCGGCCCATGTACTGGGCGATCCTGCACGAGACGGTGCTGCGCATCCCGGTCGGGGGCCCGGCGGTCATGGCCGAACAGCTCGCCCACCTCCTGGCGGCCGTGGGCGAGCGCAAGGTGCTGATCCAGGTGCTGCCCTTCTCTGTGGGCGCGTACCCCCAGATGGGCAAGCCGCTCAAGCTCATGGAGTTCGAGGATCAGCCGCCAACGGCCTATACGGAGGCGGTGTATTCGGGAAGCCTGCTCGATGATCCGTCTGTGGTGAAGCGGGCTCAGGCGACCTACGATCTGCTCAGGGCCGCCGCGCTGTCGCCGGAGGCGTCCCTGGCCCTGATCGAATCGGCGGTGGAGGACTACAGACGATGCGCGCCCACGACCTGACCCACGCCCACTGGTTCAAGAGCTCCTACAGCGACGGCGACGGCGGCGAGTGCGTAGAAGTCACCTACGACTTCGCGGGCGCCGCCTGGCGCAAGAGCAGCTACAGCGACGGCGATGGTGGGAACTGCATCGAGGTCCTCGACGGCATCCCCGGTGTCGTCCCCGTCCGTGACAGCAAGGTGCCCGCCGGCCCGGTCCTCGTGGTGGCCGCGCCGGCTTGGGCGTCCTTCGTCGCCGGGCTCAAGGGCTGACCGCCCTCCCAAGCTTCACGTGCGGCCGCCCTCACTCCGAGTGTGGCCTCCTCCGCCACCGCGTCAAGGGCGCTCCTTCGTCGCGTCGCTGCGCGATGGGCTGCGCCCACCCTTGACCCGGTGGCTCCGGGAGCCTTTTCACACTCGGAGGGCGGCCCGGGGCGGGGCCGCGCGGGGGGGTTCGGGTATCGCTGCCGCCGTAGGCGGGCAGGCGGGCGAGTGGGTGGGGGGCTTCGGGTATCGCTCCGGCCGGGGGCTGTGTGCTGCCCGGTGGGGTGGGGCTGGGTTTGCGGCTGGGGTGGATGGGACCGTCTCTGCGCGTCCCGGGTGCGCGGGTGTGGAGTGGGGTGCCCATTGCCTGCTCAGCGGGTCCCCGTGGTCGTTCGGTCGGGGCTCATGCCCCGCTGGTCACTCCCGGTGGGTGGATGGGCGGTGCGGGTGAACCCTAACTGCGCCACGAACCGTCTCGGGAGTCACAGAAGTGCTCATCTGCCTCACCAGGGGCGGTGATTCGGGAGTGTGGCGCACTTAGGGCTCGGTACACCCTTCCATCGCGAACCCTTTCCCCGCCATGAACGCCCGGCAGGGCCGCTCGGGTTGGGCTGAGGAGATGTCCCGGCGGGCTGGGGCGGTTGATGGCGCGCAAAGGGCTCGCCCCGAGCCGCCCCCCACCGGGAGTGACCAGCGGGGCATGAAGCCCGGCCGGACGACGGTGGTGACCCGCTGAGCCGGGATCGGGCACCCCATTCCACTGCCGCGCACCCCGGGACGGCGGAGGCGGACTCTCCTGCCCCGGCCACTGGCCGAGCCCCACCCCACCGGTCGGCACCAAAGGTCCCGATCGGAGCGATACCCGGAGCCCCCCCACCATCGACCCGACACCCGCCTACGGCGGGGATGGCTACCCGGGCCCCCGCGCGGCCCCGCCCCGGGCCGCCCTCCGAGTGTGAAAAGGCTCCCGGAGCCACCGGGTCAAGGGTGGGCGCAGCCCATCGCGCAGCGACGCGACGAAGGAGCGCCCTTGACGCGGTGGTGGAGGGGGCCACACTCGGAGTGAGGGCGGCCGAACGCCGCCCATTTCAGGCCGCTCACCCCGAGGGCCCCGGCCTGGCGGGCGACTAACGCTCACCCCGCCGCCGCGCCAGCAGCACACTGCCCGCGCCGAACGCGGCCAGCGCGCCCGCGCCCGCGAGGGCCAGTGGCAGCGGGGAGTCCGGCGCCGCGGCGGTGTCGGCGGAGAGGGCCGGGGGCTGCTCGTCGCCGCCGTGGCCCGCGTGGCTGACCGTGGAGAGGGTGGCGCCGGCGGCGATCTCGGTCTCGGTCGGAGCCTGTGCGGCCGTCGCGGTGGTGGCCGTGCCGCCGAAGGTCACGTCCGAGCAGCTGTAGAACGCCTCGGGGCTGTCGTTGCGCTGCCAGATCATGTAGACGATGTGGCGGCCGGTGCGGGCCGGGAGGTTGCCGTCGAACGCGTAGTAGCCGTCGGTGGACGTGCGGGTGGTGTTGTAGACGGCGACCGGCGTGGTGTCGAGGTCGGACCACTTGAGCGGCTGCGTCGGGTCGAAGCCCGGCTTGGTGATGTACATGGTCATGGTGCCGGAGTGCGGGGCCGTGACCCGGATCCGGAAGCCGAAGGTGCCCGACTTGACGGCGGTGGCCGGCCAGTCGGTGCGGGCCCAGTCGAGCGCGCGGTACTTGTCGCGGTTCGCCGAGCAGAGCTTGCCGTCCGGGATGAGGGCCTGGTGGTTGCCGTCGGCGTTGGCGATGTTGACCTCGTTCCAGTCGTACAGCGGCTGGGTGCCCGAGTCGGCGACGAGGTCCTTGCACACCTGCGACTTGGGGGTCTCCGGTCCCTCCGCGTAACAGGCGGCGATTCTGCTGACCGGGTTGAAGACGGCGCCGTGGGCCTGGGCGACGGTGGGCGTGAGGGCGGTGAGCGCGGCTGCCGCTGACGCTGCTGCGGCGACGAGGGCGGGGATGCGGCGGGAGGACGGCATGCGGGGGCTCTCTCTCGTGCGTGGGGGAGTACGGGCGAGCAACACACGTGCGGCACACGGCAGTTGAGGCTCTGACTGCCGGCGCCACCCGAGGGTCGCATTGGTCCATACCAATGGGCAAGAGGGGGAGCGGAAGTAACCTCCGGGTACGAGAACGGCGGGCCCCGGAGGCGTTGCCGCCCCGGAGTCCCGCCGCCGTCCTGCCGCGCCCGGCTCAGCCGTTCGCCAGCGCCTGCACCCGCGTGTAGTCGCCGTTGAAGTGGTCGTGGTCGCCCACCGTCGGGCCGGAGGAGGTGTACTGCCACATCGTGTAGTACGCCCAGCCGGCCGGCAGCGTGCCGACGTCCGTCGCGTAGCGGGCGATCCACAGCGGGTTGGTGGACGCGAAGCCGCCGTAGTTGCCGGTGCACTGGGTCCACCAGCTCGTCGCCGTGTAGATCACCGGGTCCCGGCCGGTCCGGTACTTGTAGCGGTTCACGAAGTCCTGGATCCAGGCCACCATCCCGGACTGCGTCTTGCCGTAGCAGGTCGCGCCGTACGGGTTCCACTCGATGTCCAGTGCCCCCGGCAGCGTCTTGCCGTCCCTGGACCAGCCGCCGCCGTTGTTGACGAAGTAGTCCGCCTGCGCGGCGCCCGTCGTGGTGTCGGGCGTCGCGAAGTGGTACGTGCCGCGGATCATGCCCACGTTGTACGAGCCGTTGTACTGCTGGGTGAAGTAGGTGTTCTTGTAGTACGTGCCTTCCGTCGCCTTGACGTAGGCCCACCGCACTCCGCTGTTCCACAGCGTCGACCAGTCCACGTTCCCGTTGTGGCCGGAGACGTCGACGCCCTCGGTCTGGACGGCCTGGAGCGAGACGCCGCCGCTCGGCTTTCCGCCCTGGCCGTCGTGGGCGATCACGCCCATGCCCATCCAGGCGGAGCCGCGCGCGGGGATCTTCTGGGTGCCGGCGACGGCGCGGGCGTCGGCGTCGGCGGCGTCGGCCGTGCCCGCGAGGGAGAGGGGGAGGAGGAGGGTCAGGGCCGCGAGGGCGGCGCCGGCGAGGGATTTCCCGGATCTGTGCACACGCATTGCGTGCCTCCGAAAGGCTCGGTGGGGGGAGCGGGGAGACATGTTCTGAGGGCATGCTCTGCAGACATGTTCTGAACATGTCAGGCGGGTCGCCGGGAACGACGCTACGCACGTAGACCCGTCGGCGGAAGGGGGCCTGGGTGCTGCCGTTGGTCTACGCCTGCGAAATACTGCAACGAGCTGCGGCGATGGCCGCGGCCGGAAGAAACTTTCAGCGAGCGGAAAGCGCACGAGGGGTGCTGACGTGCACGGAAGCGGTACGGGGAGCGAATCCGGACCCAAGCCCGGGAGTGGTGTGGACCAGGAGTTCCTCGCCCTGGAGCGCGAACTGGCGGTCTTCCTGCGCCGCGCCCGCGCCCAGTCCGGCGAGATGGCCCGCGAGGTCCACCCCGAACTGGAGCCCGCGGCCTACGGCCTCTTCGTCCGGCTCGACGAGGCCGGGCCCCAGCGCGCCACCGACCTGGCCGGCTGGTTCGGCGTCGGCAAGGCCACGATGAGCCGCCAGCTGCGCGCCCTGGAGGAGCTCGGACTGGTCGCCCGCGACCCCGATCCGGCCGACGGCCGCGCCTCGCTGGTCCGGCTCACCGAGGAGGGGCAGGGCCGCTTCCGGCACGTACGGGACGCCCGCCGCGAGCGGTACGTGCGCAAGCTCGCCGACTGGGACCGCGCCGAGGTCGCGGAACTGGCCCGGCTGCTCCACCACTTCAACGTCCGGTCGGCGGAGGGCTGACCGGCATCCGCGAAGGGGCCGCTACAGCTCCACGTACACCGCCGTCGCGTCGTCGTGCAGCTTCCAGCGCCGGGCGGCGCCCCCCGCCTCCGCGTCGGCCGCCTCCAGTGCCCGCACCCGCTCGATCAGCCCCCGCGGGCCCTCCTTCGCCAGCACCGCGAACAGGTCCGCCCAGTCGCCCGCCCCGAACAGCTCCACCCACCGGGTCGCGCCGTCCGTGAGCGCCGCGAGGGCGCGGACCTCCGGCCTCGGCGTCGTACCGGTCACCGCCCGGGCCGCCACGGACGGGTCGGCGGCCGCCGTGAAGAAGCCGCCCTCGCGGTTGCGCAGCCGGTCCGTGGCCTCCAGGGAGCGCAGGACCTCGTCCGGGACGCGGTCGAGCCGGTCGTCGAGCACCGCCCGTACCGCGCCGTCCGGGGACCGCAGGAGCAGGGCCGCGTCGGACAGGACGAGGTGCTCCACCGTCGTCTCGTCCCAGCGCGCCATGGCCACCGTCGCCTGCGGAGTGCGCACGTGAGAAAGGTCACAGGTGTTCCGGTGGGCGTCCGCGGTGCGCCGGATTGCCAGCGACAGAATCTCGGCCAGCGTCAGATCGCCCCGTGAAGCGGACAGTTCCGTCAAAGCGCCACCGAGTCTCGCGGTGAACCAGGGCACGCCGTGCACACAACCGTCGCCGCCCCTCGGGGGCGTCACGCCGTCCAGGACGACCACCGTGCCACCCGCCCCGGAGGCGGGCTGAGCCGTGGCCGACCAGTCCTCGTTGGGGCGTTCGGGACTGCCGGGGAAGGTCGCCGTTTCGGTCCGCATGATCCGCAGTCTGCCCCGCCGCGCGGCGGCTCTGCATCACTCCTTCACATCGCCTCCAAACGGCCGAAATTGGCCTGTACCAACGGATTGTGGAGGGTGCGAAAGGCCGGAACTGGGACCTCCGGGAAGCTGCGGCGGGGCATCCTGCCAAAGCCCGCGCGGAAGATCCAACCGGCGGTAAGCCCGGCGCCCCGGAGCTCACCGCCACGAGTTGTTAGCCAACTACTGAGTGTTGTTCACTCGTTCGGGTGGCGCAGCGGCCGATGCGAGTCCCCCGACCAGAACCGCTGAAATGGTCGGAAGACACACCAGGGGTGGGGGCTCTTACATGTGACCGGTCGTCACCTCTGCTTCATGGGCGGACGAGTCGAGAATGCGAGCACCGGTGCAGAACACCCCCCCGGCCCCGGCCGGCCGTACCAAGCGGGTCCGCAGCCGACTCGTCGCCGGAGTCGCCCTGGTCGGCGTCACCGTGCTCGCCGCCGGCGCCCCGGCGGTCCTCGCCGCCTCCGCCGACCTCGACGAGACCGTCAACCTGGTCGCGCTCGCCGAACTCGACCAGCAGGCCGTCACCCTCGCCCACTCCCTCTCCGACGAGCGCGACGAGGTCGTCGCGTACATCGCCGCCGGCCGCGACGACCAGCAGGGCGACGGCAAGGACAAGAAGCGCATCAGCGGCGCCCGGTCCGCCCGCGTCGACCGCCAGATCGACGAGATCCGCGCCGCCGCCCCGGCCGACCTGATCCGTGAGCTCGCCGCCCTGCCCTCCATCCGGCGCACCGCGCTGACCGGCAAGGGCACCGCCCTGGAGGCGCACAAGGCGTACACCGACGTCATCGGCAAGCTCCAGGCGCTCTCCGACCAGCTCGCCGAGCGCACCCCGGCCCGCGCCGCCGAGGCCGTCCGGGCGCCCGCCGCCCTCGGCCGGGCCACCGAGCTGGCCTCCGCCGAGCGCGGGCTGCTGCTCGCCGCGCTCGCCGTGCCCAGGCCCGCGACCACCAGCACCACCACCCACTACGACCCGGTCACCGGGACGTACGTCACCGAGGCGGCCGAGGGCTCCGACGAGGACAAGCGGGACCGCGACGCGCTCACCGCCGCCGCGTCGCAGGCGCGGGTCCGCGAACTCGCCGCCCTCGCCGACTTCGACCAGGCCGCCACCGCGCCCGCCCGCGACTCGCTCGCCGCCGGCGTCACCGGCCCCGACGTCAAGGACGCCGAGCGCTACCTGGCCCGGCTCACCGACCGGCCCGAGCTCTCCGAGTCCGAGCTGAACACCGACCCGGCCAAGCTGGACGCCGCGCTCTCCGCCCGCATCGAGCAGATGCGCGGCGTCGAGTCCGCCCTCGCCACCCAGCGCGCCGAGCGCCTCGCCCAGTTCCGCGACGACGACGTCACCGCGCTCGAACTGCGCGTCGCCTTCCTCGGCGGCTGCCTGCTCGTCGCCGTCGGCATCGCCACCTACGTGGCCCGCTCGCTCACCCGGCCGCTCGCCGTGCTGCGCATCGGCGCCGCGCGCCTCGCCGCCGCGCCCGAGCCGCAGCACGAGGAGCCGATCCGGTTCACCGGACGCAACGACGAGTTCGCCCAGGTCGTACGGTCCCTCAACACGCTCCAGGGCAAGCTCGCCGCCCTCGCCGCCCGGGTCGAGCAGCTCGACGGCGAGCGCGCCGACCTGGCCGGGGCCCGCGAGGCGATCGCCGCCGAGCTGGCCGCCCAGCGCGCCGAGCTCCAGGGCCAGAACGCGCTGCTCAGCGCCGAACTGGAGCGGCTGCGCGGCACCGTCCAGCACACCTTCGTCAACCTCTCGCTGCGCAGCCTCGGGCTCGTCGAGCGCCAGCTCGGCGTCATCGAGAAGCTGGAGGAGCGCGAGCAGGACCCGGACCGGCTCGCCACCCTCTTCAAGCTCGACCACATGGCGACCGTCATGCGCCGGCACAGCGAGAACCTCCTCGTCCTCGCCGGCCACGAGCACCACCACGGCCACCCCGGCCCGGTCCCGCTCGTCGACGTGCTGCGCGCCGCCGTCAGCGAGATCGAGCGCTACGAGCGGGTCAGCATCCAGTCGCTCCCGCCACACACCCAGATCGCCGGCTTCGCCGCGGACGACCTGAGCCACCTGGTCGCCGAACTCCTGGAGAACGCGACCTCCTTCTCGCCGCCCGACACCCAGGTGCAGCTCTCCGGCTGGCTCCTGGAGTCCGGCGAGGTCATGCTCTCCGTCCAGGACGGCGGGATCGGCATCGCGCCCGACCGCCTGGCCGAGCTGAACGCGCGGCTCGCCGCCCCCGAGGTCGCCGGTCCGGACGGCGAGGGCCTCGGCATCCGGGTGACGGCGCTGCTCGCGGCGCGGCACGGCGTACGCGTCGAGCTGCGCGAGCAGAAGCAGGGCGGCGTCGCCGCGGTCGTGGTGCTGCCGCTGCCGCTCCTCACCGCCGCCCCGCCGACCGCCGTTCCTCCCACGGTCACGGTCGCCGGTGTCTCCCCGGCCCCGGTCCTCACCCTCCCCGGATCGGTCGCCGAGGCCAACTCCAACACCCTGCCGTCACGCCATCGCGACCCGCTGGTCGAGGCGGCGGAACGGGCCATCGCCGAAGCCGAAGCCGAAGCCGAAGCTCAGGCAGAGGCCGAGGCCGAGGCCGTCGCCGAGGCTGTTGTCGAGGCCGCGACGACGGACGTGGAGCCGGCACAGCCCGTACAGCCGGAGCCCGCGCCCGTCGAGACCAACGTCGAGCCCGCGCCCGTCGAGACCCTCGCCGAGACCACCCTGGAGATCCGGCTGCCGCAGCCGCCGCCGGAGCCCGAGGCCCACGAGCGCGTGGCGGACGTGGCGGACGTGCCCGCCCCGGCGCCCGCGCCCGTACCGGAGCCGGAGCCCGAGCCCGGGCCCCGGCCCGGCCAGTGGGAGCGGGTCACCGACAAGGGACTGCCCAAGCGCACGCCGCGGATAGTGCGCCAGGAGAAGACGACCACCACGCCGATACGCCGCGGCGGCGTGGACGCCGAGGCGCTGCGCCGCCGGCTCGGAGGCTTCCAGCGGGGGGCCGCGAACGGCCGCCGTGACGTGGCCGACGAGATCCGGGCCGCACAGACAGCACGTACCGAGGAGAACACGGGGGACACAGTCGAGGAGGCACGCAGTTGACCGCGACCGGAACATTCGGGCTGAGCAGTGAGGCCCGCAACCTGCAATGGCTGCTGGGCAACCTGGTCGAGGAGGTGCCGGGGGTCCGCTCCGTGGCCGTCGTGTCGTCCGACGGGCTGCTCCTGCTCTCGTCGGACCCGGACGTCCAGGGCACGGCCGACCGGCCCACCGGGCCGCGCGGCTCCACCGCCGACCTCGCCACCATCGTCTCGGGCATCGGCAGCCTCACCGTGGGCGCCGCCCGGCTGATGGACGGCGGCGGGGTCAAGCAGACCATGGTGGCCATGGACGAGGGCAGCGTCTTCGTCATGTCGATCAGCGACGGCTCGCTGCTCGGCGTGCACGCCGAGCCCGACTGCGACATGAGCGTCGTCGCGTACCACATGGCGCTCTTCGTGGGCCGCGCCGGGCACGTCCTGACGCCGGAACTCCGCAGCGAACTGGCGAAGTCCATGGAGAGCTACCAGTGACGTCCGCCAGCCACGCCCATCGGCTGCCGATACGCGGGGAGGGGCGCCGCCCCTCCCGGGTCCGTCCCTACTCGCTCACCGGCGGCCGCACCCGCTTCGGCCACGTGCTCCTCGTGGAGACCTTCGTGGCCGCGCTCGACATCGCGGCCATCGGGGCCGCGCCCGAGCGTAAAGTCCTCACCGACGGTGGGCCCGCCGCGCGCGGCCTCATGCCGGAGATGCGGGCCATCGTCGAGATCTGCCGCCGGATGCGGACCGTCGCGGAGATCTCGGCGCTTCTGAAGATGCCGTTGGGTGTCGTCCGGGTGCTGCTCAGCGACCTGGCCGACCAGGGAAAGATCCGTGTGTACGGGACCGGTCACGGCACCGACCGTCCCGACCGCGCGCTCCTCGAAAGGGTGCTGAGTGGACTCCGTCGTCTCTGACGCAACCGACGCGCCGGTGCTCACCGGCATCCCCGCCCAGCCCACGGGGGGCGAGCCCGACAGCGCGCCCGATCCCGAGGACGGCGCCCAGGACTGGCAGCTGGACCACACCCGCGCCCCGATAGCGACCAAGGTCGTCGTCGCGGGCGGCTTCGGCGTCGGCAAGACCACCTTCGTCCGCGCGGTCTCGGAGATCACCCCGCTGCAGACCGAGGCGCTGATGACGCGGGCGAGCGAGGACACCGACGACCTCACCGCCACGCCGGACAAGCTGACCACCACCGTGGCGATGGACTTCGGCCGGATCACGCTCGACGACGATCTGGTCCTGTACGTCTTCGGCACGCCGGGGCAGCAGCGCTTCTGGTTCATGTGGGACGACCTGGTGCGCGGGGCGATCGGGGCGATCGTGCTCGCCGACACGCGCCGGCTGACCGACTGCTTCCCCGCCCTCGACTACTTCGAGAGCTGCGGCCTGCCGTACATCGTGGCCGTCAACCACTTCGAGGGCACCGAGCGCTTCGAGGAGGCGGACGTCCGGGACGCGCTGACCGTGCCCGCGCACGTACCCGTCATGATCATGGACGCGCGCAAGCGGTACAGCGTGGTCGAGACGCTGCTCGCGATGGTCGAGCACGCGCTCGAAGCAACCCCCGAGTAAACCCCAGGAGCCTCCCCGCCATGCGGAAGATACTCATAGTGGGGGCCGGTCAGTCCGGCCTCCAGCTCGCCCTCGGACTGCAGTCCAAGGGCTACGAAGTCACCCTCATGTCCAATCGGACGGCGGACGAGATCCGCTCCGGTCGGGTCATGTCCACGCAGTGCATGTTCGACACCGCGCTCCAGCACGAGCGCGACCTGGGCATCAACTTCTGGGAGTCCCAGGCCCCGCGGATCGAGGGCCTCGGCGTCTCCGTCGCCGCGCCGGACGGCACGCGCGCGATCGACTGGGTGGGGAAGCTCGACGGGTACGCGCAGTCCGTCGACCAGCGCGTGAAGATGGCCGGCTGGCTGGAGACCTTCGCCCAGCGGGGCGGCCAACTCGTCATCCACGGCGCGGCCGTCGGCGACCTCGACTACTTCGCGCGCGGCTACGACCTCGTGCTCGTCGCGGCCGGCAAGGGCGAGCTGGTCTCGATGTTCGGCAGGGACGCCGAGCGCTCCCCGTACAGCGAGCCGCAGCGCGCGCTCGCGGTCGCCTATGTGCACGGGCTCGGCCCGCGCCCCGAGCACCCGGACTTCGACGCGGTGCGCTGCAACCTGGTGCCGGGCGTCGGCGAGCTGTTCGTGATGCCGACCCTCACCACCTCCGGCCGCGCCGACATCCTCTTCTGGGAGGGCGTCCCGGGCGGCCCGGTCGACGCCTTCCGGGGCGTGAAGGACCCGGCGGACCACCTGGCGCTCACGCTGGAGCTGATGGAGAAGTTCCTGCCGTGGGAGTACGCGCGCGCCACGAAGGTCGAACTGACCGACGCGGGCGGCACGCTGGCGGGCCGTTACGCCCCGACCGTGCGCAACCCGATCGGCCGGCTGCCCAGTGGCGGCCTGGTCCTGGGCGTCGCCGACGTGGTCGTCGCGAACGACCCGATCACCGGCCAGGGCGCCAACTCGGCCGCCAAGTGCGCCGCCGCCTACCTGGCCGCGATCGTCGAGCACGGCGACCGCCCCTTCGACGAGGCGTGGATGCGGGCCACCTTCGACCGCTATTGGGACACCGCGCAGCACGTCACCAAGTGGACCAACGCGATGCTGGGCGTCCCGCCGGAGCACGTGCTCAACCTGATCGGCGCGGCCGGTCAGCTCCAGCCGGTGGCCGACCGCTTCGCGAACGGCTTCGACAACCCGGCGGACTTCGAGAACTTCTTCTTCGAGCCGGAGAAGACCGCCGCCTACCTGGAGTCGGTGGTCTCCGGAGCCTGAACCGGGGCCTGACCCGGCGCCTGATCGCCCGAGAACCCTTCGTCCGCGCCGTCCGTGGCTCCCGCCGGGAGCTCGGGCGGCGCGAACGTCTTCAGGGGCGTGCCGTCCGGGTCGGGGCGGACGGCGCCGAGGAAGGGGTTGGCGGCGAGCGGGGAGACCTTGACGCGGGCGCCCGGGCGGGGGGCGTGGACGACCAGGCCGTCGCCGAGGTAGAGCGCGATGTGGGTGGCCTCGGGGAAGTAGACGACCAGGTCGCCCGGGCGCAGCTCGCTCAGCGGGACGCGGGGGAGGGTCTGCCACTGTTCCTGGCTGGTGCGGGGGAGTTCGCGGCCGGCCGCCGCCCAGGCCCGCTGGGTGAGGCCCGAGCAGTCGTAGGTGTCGGGGCCCTCGGCGCCCCACTCGTACGGCTTGCCGATCTGGCGCACGGCGAAGCGCAGCGCCTCGGCGCCCTCGGCGGAGGGCGTGCGGTGGCCCTGGAGCGCGCCGGAGCCGAGGAGCTGGCTCTGGGCCCCGGCGGTCTGGGTGGTCTCCAGGGAGGTGAGGCGGGCGAGCTGGTCGGCGCTGAGCGAGGCGAGCAGCCCCTCGACCTGGCGGAGCTTCGTCCGGACCGTCTCCTGCTGCTTCTTCCGGCCGTCGAGGAGCGCCCTGCGCTGCTCCAGCGCCTTGCGGGAGGCCGTGGCCAGGGCGTCGGCCTTCTTCTCGGCGGCCTGGAGGCGGGTGACGACGGTGGCGCGGGCGCGTGCCGCCCGGTCGAGGAGGTGGCTCTCGTCCAGGGCGTGCTGCGGGTCGGGCGCGAGCAGCAGGCCGAGGTACGGGGAGAGTTCGGAGCGGCCCTGGTACTGCTTGCGGGCGAGGCGCCCGGCCTCGTTCCGGCTCTTCTCCAGGGCGCGGCGGGCGGCGGTCAGCTCGACGCCGGTGCGCTTGGTGTCGGCGGTCTGGCGCTTGAGGGCCTCGTCGGCGGCGTTGTACGCCTCGCTGGCCCGCTCGGTCTCCTGGTAGAGGGTGCGCAGGCGGGTGAGCAGCCCGCTGACGGAGTCGGTGGGGTCGGTCGGTGCGCCGGGGGCGGCCGTCGCCGTCCCGGCCAGCGTCGTCCCGGCCAGCGTCGTCAGGGCGAACACGCTCGTGCAGACCGTGCGCAGCAGGCGTCGTCCCGGCACGTCATCACCTCCACCGGGATGATGACGTGACGAATGGTGTGATTACCGGACGATCGGGGTGGTGTCCCGCCCGCTCACTCGGACGGCGCACCCGACGGCTTCGACCACGGCCACTTCAGCTCCCGGCGCTCCCGTCCCTCCGGCGCGTACGCGTACACCCAGCCGCGCTGCAGCCCAAGCCGCTTCGTGTAGCCGGCGGGCTCGCGGCGGTACGCGTACACCGTCGCAGGGTGCCCGTCGTGGGCCGGGACGGGCACCTCGTACCACTTCGGCGGGTGTCCGGTGGGGCCGGTCAGGATCGGCAGCACCTTGCCGTCGAGGGGGCCGCCACGGAAGGGGGTGTTCTCGCTTCTCACCCCACCAGTGTCCGACAGAAAAGCGTCACAGCAGATGCGCGGCCTCGCCGACCACCGGGAGCACGCCGCGGGCCAGCCGCCCGACCGGCCCCGCCGCCCGCTCCTGGGCGAGCAGCCGCGTCGCCACGCAGGCCGTCTCCGGGTCGCTCGCGGCCGTCGCCGTGAGCAGCGCCACCAGATGGTCGACCAGCCAGTCGCGCAGCTCCACGGCCGGCGGTCGCTTGCCCTCGTCGACCCAGATCAGCGAGGCCGCCTCGACGGCCGCGATCCAGGTCCGCACCATCATCCCGAAGCGCGGGCCGGGCCGCTCCACGCCCAGGTGGAAGAGGATCTGCTCGGCCGCGGCCCGCCGCACCTCGTCGACGATCGCGCTGGTCCGGGAGGTCTCGGCGACGCTCCCGCCGCGCAGCAGGGCCGCGAAGCCGGCGTCGTGCCCGTCGACGAAGGCCAGATAGCGGTCCAGGACCCGGGCGAGCCGCTCGGTCGGCGGACCGGCCGGCGGCTCGGCGAAGCAGCGCTCCAGGGCATCGGCCGAGGAGCGCAGCGCCGCCTCGTACAGCTGCTGCTTGCCGCCCGGGAAGTAGCGGTAGACGAGCGGCCGGGAGACCCCCGCCACCTCGGCCACGTCGTCGAGCGACACGTCCTCCGGCGGCCGGTGCGCGAAGAGCGTCTGGGCCGCGTCGAGCAGCTGGATCCGCCGCTCCTCGACGCTGAGCCGGCGGTACGCGGGCGAGGCGGGACTCGTCATGTCCGCAGCGTAACCCCGCACCGCCGGGCGGGAGCGGGCTCCGGCCGAACCCGGGGTACGTCAGGCCAGCAGCCCCGACGACTTCCACAGGCGCCGCCCCGCGCCCCGCAGCACCCCGACGTCGTCCAGGAAGTCGGTGAGCCGCTTCGCGCCCGACTGCATCACCTCGCGGCGGTGGCCGCTCGCCTTCACCTGGGCCACGGCCTCGCGGCGGTCCAGGCCCACGTGCTCGTACACGGCCGGGTTGACGAAGCAGACCGAGAAGACCCGGGCCGCCTCGCCGCAGCTCAGCCGGGTGAACTCCTGCTCCCAGCGCGGCGCGGTGGCCATCTGGCGGCGCAGCTCCTCCCGCGCGTACCGCACGTGGCGGGCCTCCTCGACCACGTGGATGCGGGTGACGCCGCGGACCAGGGGCTGCACCCGCTCGTCCGGGAAGGTCAGCCGCTGCATCCAGTCGAGGATCTCCTCGCCGAGCAGGGTCGCGGCGAAGGAACCGGGGGTGGTGGAGACGGCCTTCAGGACGCGGCCGAGGTTGTGGTAGACCCTCGGCACCGGGTACGCGGGCGTCCCGCCGCGCCGGATCAGCCGGGCGAACATCATCGAGTGCCGGCACTCGTCGGCGATCTCGGTGAGGGCGTAGCGGACGTGGTTGCTGGTGAGCGGCTTGTCGTAGATGTGCCGGACGAGCAGCTGCATCAGGATGATCTCGAACCAGATGCCGAGCGAGGCGAGCGAGGCGGCCTCGTGCCGCGAGAGCGCGATCCGCTGCTCCTCGGGCATCCTCCGCCACAGCGGGGTGCCGTAGAGGGAGACCAGCTCGGGCGGCCAGAACCACTTGCCGTCCTCGAAGGGGCTGTCCCAGTCGAGTTCGGTGTCGGGGTCGAAGGAGTGCCTGGCGGAGGACTCCAGGAGCCGTTCCGCGACCTGCTCGCGGTCGCGCAGCGGGCCCAGGGCGTCCCGCAGGAGGGCGAAGTCGGGCTCGGTGAGGCGGGGCATGCCACTTATAAGACTCCCCGTCAGTAACGTCGTCAATCCCTCACGCACGACTTGTTGACCCTGCGTCTACCAACGTGTGAGCCTGCCTGCTGGAAACCGAAGGGGAAACCGAAGGAAGGAGCCGTCGGTGTCGACGCACGACCTCTACGCACAGGCCCCCAAGGAGTCGGTCTGGCAGGTGCCCGCCGCCGGCGCCGCCCGCTTCAACTGGGAGTACGACGAGGGCCGCGACCGCCTCCTCGCCCTCTACCAGAAGGGCAAGGACAAGCAGTGGGACGGCGCCACGCGCATCGACTGGGACCTGGAGGTCGACCCGTTCGACCCGCTGGGCACCCCCGACGAGGCCATGTCCCTCCACGGCACCCGGCACTGGGCGAAGATGACGGAGAAGGACAAGGGCGAGCTGCGCCGGCACTACGCCTCCTGGCAGTTCAGCCAGTTCCTGCACGGCGAGCAGGGCGCGATGATCTGCGCCGCCCGGATCGTGGAGTCCGTGCCCGACCTCGACGCCAAGTTCTACTCGGCCACCCAGACCATGGACGAGGCCCGGCACGCCGAGATCTACGGGCGCTTCCTGCACGAGAAGATCGGGATGCTCTACCCGATCAACGACAACCTGCAGAGCCTGCTCGGCGACACCCTGCGCGACTCCCGCTGGGACATGCCCTACCTCGGCATGCAGGTGCTCATCGAGGGCCTCGCGCTCGCCGCCTTCGGCATGATCCGCGACACCACCGACAAGCCGCTGCCCAAGCAGATCCTGGCGTACGTGATGCAGGACGAGGCCCGGCACGTGGCCTTCGGGCGGATGGCGCTGCGCGACTACTACAAGCAGCTCACCGACGCCGAACTGCGCGAGCGCGAGGAGTTCGTGATCGAGGGCTGCTATCTGATGCGGGACCGGCTGCGCGGGGTCGAGGTCCTGGAGAACTTCGGCATCCCGAAGAAGGAGGCCGAGGCGCTCAGCGAGCAGAGCGAGTTCCTGCACCTCTTCCGCAAGCTGCTGTTCAGCCGGATCGTCCCCTGCGTCAAGGACATCGGGCTGTGGGGCGAACGGCTCCAGAAGGCGTACCTCGACATGGGCGTCTTCGACCTGGGCGACTCCAACCTCGACCTGCTGATGACCCAGGACGAGGAGATCGCCGAGGCGCTCGACCGGGAGCGGTTCGCGGCGGAGGAGCGGGAGCGGGTCGAGGAGGTCGAGGCGGCGATCGCGGAGGGCGGGGCCGCGGCCTCGTAGACCGTGCGGGAGGTCCTACGGGAAAGGGGTGGGCCCCCGGCGCCGTGCTCGGCCCCGGGGGCCCCCCCCGTCGGGGCGGCCGGGGGAACCC
>NZ_JBSGBF010000092.1:0-32492 GCF_053601115.1 Streptomyces sp. NPDC004788 | reverse complement strand
AGATCTTTCCGATCCGATTTCCTCGGTGCTTTCCGGTCCCTTTCGCTTTCGCTCCGGGCCCTTCCGGCGTTTCCGACTCTATCAGATCCTTTCGGTGTCTGATCCCCGGTCAGCGGGGTTTGTCTTTCCGGCTGTTGGGCCGTTCCGACGAGTGAGACTTTAGCGGATTCCCGGCCCCCGAAGCCAATCGGCGGCTCACGCTCAAACTTCGAACGCGGATTCCTCATTTCGCAAAAACACACGGAAAGACAAGACGGCGCGACAAAGCACACCGTCAGGCGTTGAGTGGTTCTTGCGGAATCGCTGTCCGGGGCCGACCGGGGTCGGTGCTCACGTCGGACAACTCGGAGAACACTACGGATCGGGGAATCCCGTGTCAACCCGGGTCCGGGTGGGTAGCCTGTGCGCATGACTACGCATGCGCACAGCACCCAGTGGTGGGCCGCCTGACCCGGCGGCCGCACTCGCGCATGCAACACAACGGCCGCCGCCTCGGCGGCCGTTCGCGTATCCCCCTCCGGGAGCCCGGCCGACGAGCCGGCGGGCGTCCGACAGGAGAGGGAGAACCAAGGCCATGAAGCGGATCTTCAGTGGGGTCAAGCCGACCGGGCACCTGACGCTGGGGAACTACCTGGGGGCCGTGCGGCGCTGGGTCGAGGTGGACCAGCACCAGGCGGACGCGCTGTTCAGCGTGGTGGACCTGCACGCACTCACCGTCGAACACGATCCGGGGCGGGTGACCCGGCTGAGCCGGCAGGCGGCGACGCTGCTGCTGGCGGCCGGGCTCGATCCTGAGCGGTGCACCGTCTTCGTGCAGAGTCATGTGGACGAGCACGCGCGGCTCTCGTATCTGATGGAGTGCGTGGCCACGGACGGCGAGATGCGCCGGATGATCCAGTACAAGGAGAAGAGCGTCCGGGCCCGGGAGTCCGGGCAGAGCGTACGGCTGTCGCTGCTCACGTATCCGGCGCTGATGGCGGCGGACATCCTGGCGTACGGGACCGACGAGGTGCCGGTGGGCGAGGACCAGACGCAGCACGTGGAGCTGGCGCGGGATCTGGCGGTGCGGTTCAACCAGCGGTACGGGCAGGTGTTCACGGTGCCGAAGGCGGTGAACCCGGTGGTGGCGGCGCGGGTCATGGATCTGCAGGACCCGACATCGAAGATGGGGAAGTCGCACGAGAACGGCGCCGGGATCATCTATCTGCTCGACGACGCGGACACGGTGCGGCGGAAGATCATGCGGGCCGTGACGGACAGCGGGCGGGTGGTCGTCTACGACCGGGAGGAGAGCCCCGGGGTGGCGAACCTGGTGGATCTGCTCGCCGCGGCCACCGGATGCAAGGGGCTGGCCGAGCTGGCCGACGCGTACGACTCGTACGGGGCCCTGAAGAAGGACACCGCGGAGGCGGTGGTCGAGCTGCTGCGGCCGGTGCGCGAGCGGCATGCGGAGCTGGCGGCGGATCCGGGGTACGTGGCCGGGGTGCTGCGGCAGGGGGCCGAGCGGGCGCGCGGGATGGCGCGGCCGGTCGTGGACCGGGCCTATCGGGCGATCGGGTTGCTGCCGGCGGAGCCCGCCGTGTGACGGAAGGCGGCGCGGTAGTCGCGCGGGCTGGTGGCGAGGTGCGAGGCGAAGTGCTGGCGCATGGTGACCTCGCTGCCGAAGCCCGCGCGGCGGGCCACCTCGGGGAGGGGGTGGTCGGTGCGTTCGAGGAGTTTCTGGGCGGCGGCGACGCGCTGGGCGATCAGCCAGCGGGCGGGTGTCGTGCCGGTGGTGGCGTGGAAGTGGCGGGCGAAGGAGCGGGCGGACATGCCGGCGCGGGCGGCGAGGCTCGCGACGGTGTGCGGTGCGTCGAGGTGGGCGAGGGCGTGGGCGCGTACGGCGGCGAGGGCGTCGGCGTCGCGGTCGGCGCGCGGGGTGGGGTGCTCGATGAACTGGGCCTGGGTGCCGGTGCGGAAGGGGGCGGTGACCATGGAGCGGGCGATCGTGGCGGCGACTTCCGCGCCGTGTGCCGTACGGACGAGGTGGAGGCAGAGGTCGATGCCCGCGGCCGTGCCGGCGGAGGTCCAGATGCCGGTGTCCTCGATGAAGAGGGCCTCTGGTTCGACGGTGGCCCGGGGGTGGCGGTCGGCGAGGGTGCGGGCGTGGCGCCAGTGGGTGACGGCGCGGCGGCCGTCGAGGAGGCCGGCGCGGCCGAGGACGAAGGCGCCGGCGCACAGGGAGGCGACGGGGACGCCGGCGGTGTGGGCGCGGCGCAGGGCGTCGAGGACGGGGGCGGGGACGTCGGCGTCGGGGTCCTCGATGCCGGGGACGAGGACGAGGTCGGCGGGGGTGAGTGCGTCGAGCCGGTCGAGCGGGGTGTCGGGGGTGAGGCTGAGGCCGCCCCGGAGGGGGACGGGGACGGCGGGGTCGGCGGCGGCGCGGAGGAGGGTGAAGGGTGGGACGCCGCGGTCGCGGCGGTCGGTGCCCCAGACCTCGGTGACGACGGAGACGTCGAAGGCGCGGATGCCGGGGAAGACGAGGAGGGCGATGCGTTGGACGACTTCTGCCACGCTTGGCAGTAAACCATCGATCGATGGCGTTTCCGCCTCTGGGGTGCGGGGCGGGGCGGCGGCAGGGTGGTGGGCATGGAGAACATCAAGGTTGAAGAGAACGCGGCGCTGATCGTCATCGACGTGCAGAAGGGGTTCGAGGACGCCTTCTGGGGCCGGCGGGACAACGCGGACGCCGAGCGGAACATGGCGGCGCTGATCGACCGGTGGCAGGAGACGGGGCGGCCGGTCGTCTTCGTACGGCACGACTCGCTGCGGGCGGGTTCGCCGCTGGCGGCGGGGAGCCAGGGCAATGCCCTCAAGGACTTCGTCGAGGAGCGGCGGGGCCGGGGGGCCGGGCCGGAGCTGTTCGTCACGAAGACGGTGAACTCGGCGTTCTACGGGGAGCCGGACCTGGACACCTGGCTGAAGGAGGCTGGGATCCGGCAGTTCGTGATCGTCGGGATCCAGACGAACATGTGCAACGAGACGACCGCGCGGATGGGCGGGAACCTCGGTTACGACGTGCTGTTCGCGATCGACGCGATGCACACCTTCGACCTGGCCGGTCCGTTCGGCTGGTCGCAGACGGCGGAGGAGCTGACCCGGGCGACGGCGGTGTCGCTGCACGGCGGGCAGTTCGCCCGGGTCGTGAGCACGGAGGACGTGCTGAAGGCGGCGGAGTAGCGGAGTAGGGGCTCAGCCGTTGCCGGAGGCGAGCTCGCGGCTGCGGTCGCGGGCGGCTTCCAGTGCGGCGATGAGGGCGGCCCGTACGCCGTGGTTCTCCAGCTCGCGGATGGCGGAGATGGTGGTGCCGGCCGGGGAGGTGACGGCCTCGCGGAGCTTGACCGGGTGCTCGCCGCTGTCGCGGAGCATGACGGCGGCGCCGATGGCGGCCTGGACGATGAGGTCGTGGGCCTGGGCGCGGGGCAGGCCGAGGAGGATGCCGGCGTCGGTCATGGCCTCGACCAGGTAGTAGAAGTACGCGGGTCCGGAGCCGGAGAGGGCGGTGGCGGCGTCCTGCTGGGACTCGGGGACGCGCAGGGTCTTGCCGACGCCGCCGAAGATCTCCTCGGTGTGGGAGAGGTGCTCGGGGGTGGCGTGGCTGCCGGCGGAGATCACGGACATGCCCTCGTCGACGAGGACGGGGGTGTTGGGCATGACGCGGACGACGGGGGTGCCGGCGGTCAGGCGTTCCTCGATGAAGGCGGTCGGGATGCCGGCGGCGGCGCTGATGACGAGGCGGTCGGCGGCGACGTGCGGGGCGAGTTCGTCGAGCAGCCGGCCCATGTCCTGGGGCTTCACGGCGAGGATGAGGGTGTCGGCGCGCTTGGCGGCGTCGGCGTTGCTGACGGCCTCGACGCCGTAGCGGGCGTGGAGTTCGGCGGCGCGTTCGGCGCGGCGGGCGGTGACCAGGAGGTTCGCGGGGCGCCAGCCGGCGCGGATCATGCCGCTGAGGAGCGCTTCACCGATCTTGCCGGTGCCGAGGACTGCGACGGTCTGGGTCATCGTTCTGTTCACCTCGCCGGAGGGGTTCCACGTGCAAGGACATCCTTGCACCGGGCCCCCGTCCGGCGCGTCGGCTGTCCACGGAACGGTCATGCGGGACGGTCATGCCGTGCGACGGCGGAGGGTGGCGGCGCCGAGGCCGAGGACGAGGACCGCGCAGCCGGCGACGACGAGGGCGTCCCGTACGAAGTCGACGGTGACGTCGGTGTGGCGCAGGACCTGGTTCATGCCGTCGACGGCGTACGACATAGGCAGCACGTCCGAGATCGCCTCCAGGGCCGGGGCCATCCGGTCGCGCGGGGTGAACAGGCCGCAGAGCAGCAGCTGCGGGAAGATCACGGCCGGCATGAACTGGACGGCCTGGAACTCGGACGCGGCGAACGCGGAGACGAAGAGGCCGAGGGCGGTGCCGAGCAGCGCGTCGAGCAGGGCGACCAGGAGCAGCAGCCAGGGCGAGCCGATGACGTCGAGGCCGAGGAACCACAGGGCGAGGCCGGTGGCGAGGACGGACTGGGCGACGGCGACGAGGCCGAAGGCGAGGGCGTAGCCGGCGATGAGGTCGCCCTTGGCCAGCGGCATGGCGAGGAGGCGTTCGAGGGTGCCGGAGGTGCGTTCGCGCAGGGTGGCGATGGACGTCACCAGGAACATGGTGATGAGCGGGAAGATGCCGAGGAGCGAGGCGCCGATGGAGTCGAAGGTCTGCGGGCTGCCGTCGAAGACGTAGCGGAGCAGGAAGAGCATCACGCACGGCACGAGCAGCATCAGGGCGATCGACCGGGGGTCGTGGCGGAGCTGGCGCAGCACGCGGGCGGCGGTGGCGAGGGTGCGGGCACCGTTCATCGGCTCTCCTGGTCACGGGTGCGGGCGCGGGCCGCGGCGGCGTCGACGAGGTGGAGGAACGCCTCCTCGACGGTGGCGGTGTCATTGCGGCGGCGCAGTGCGTCGGGGGTGTCCTCGGCGAGGAGTTCGCCCTCGCGGAGCAGCAGCAGCCGGTGGCAGCGCTCTGCCTCGTCCATGACGTGGGAGGAGACGAGGAGGGTGGTGCCGCGGTCGGCGGCGATGCGGTGGAAGAGGTCCCACAGGTCGCGGCGGAGTACGGGGTCGAGGCCGACGGTCGGTTCGTCGAGGACGAGCAGTTCGGGTGTGCCGAGCAGGGCGACGGCGAGCGAGACGCGGCTGCGCTGGCCGCCGGAGAGCCGGCCGGCGAGGGCGTGGGCGTGGGAGGCGAGGTCGACGTCCTCGATGGCCCGGTCGACGGCGGCGCGGCGCTGGTCGCGGTGGGCGCGGCCGGGGAGCAGGACCGAGGCGAAGTAGTCGAGGTTCTGGTGGACGGTGAGGTCGTCGTAGACGGAGGGGGCCTGGGTGACGTAGCCGATGCGGGCGCGCAGGGCCGGGTCGCCGGCGGGGCGGCCGAGGACGTCGAGGGTGCCGGTGACCTTGGCCTGGGTGCCGACGACGGCGCGCATGAGGGTGGTCTTGCCGCAGCCGGAGGGGCCGAGGAGGCCGGTGATGCGGCCGCGGGGGACGGTGAAGTCGAGCTGGCGCAGGACGGTGCGGTCGCCGCGGACGACGGTGAGGCCGGAGGCGGTGATGGCGCCGTCGACGGTGCCGTCGACCGCTTTATTCATCATGCGATGAATAGTGGGCCCGGGGGTGCCGCGCGTCAAGGACCCGGGGGGCGGGGAGTGGGTTAGCGCTTGGGCTTCTTGCGCTGGGAGGGGTTGCCGGCCCGGCCGGCGCGGCGCTTCTCGTACTGCGCGCGGGCGGTCTCGTACTCCGTGCGGCGCAGCCTCTCGCCGGGCGCCTCGGAGAGCGCGCGGAAGAAGTACGCGAGCAGCGAGCCGATGAAGCCGATCGCCTTCACGCTGCGCAGCGCGTCCTCGCGGGCCGGGTCGGCCGGGCGGCGGGAGAAGCCCTCCCAGGTCCTGCGGAAGGCGATGGCGCTGCAGATCGCGAACATGACGACGACCAGGACGCTGACGAAGCCGCCGACCTCGGCGATCTCCAGGCCCTGGTACGCGAAGCGGAGCACGAGGCAGCCGGCGACCGCCGCGGCGAGCGACCCGACGGCGACGGCGGCGCGGCGCAGCCCGTAGTGGCCGGAGTGGTCCAGCCAGGTGGTCCCGAAGAAGCGGATGTCCTCGGGCTGGGGGCCGGCCGGCTTCTCGGGGGTGCGGTTCTCGTCGCTCACGAGTCGATTATCCCGCTCGGTGTCCCGGCACCCCGTGAAGAGGGGTCAGGAGCAGCGCGGGGCGACGTAGCCGTCGCTGCCGGTGTGCACGTACGCGTCGGAGACGTACTCGCCGTCGGCGATGTTGTCCCACAGGTTGGTGGTGCCGTACGGGCCGGTGATCCACTCGCCCGGCGTCTGGCAGTAGACCGTCACGTAGGAACCGGCCGGAAGCGTGCGCACGATCGAGTACTTGGTGCTCGGGCCGGACCGGACGTTCACGCGGTAGGCGGACGTGATCTGGTAGCGATTGGACATTCGAGCTCTCCCCCGTTCGGACGACGCGCGCAGGCTACCAAGCCATGTCCGGATCCGATGCGCCATGGTCTAGGCTCCGTGCGTCGTGCGCGCGCACGGCACCGACGGGGAAACACACGGGGTGGGGCAATGCCACCGTTGCGCGGCACCGGCGTCGGCCGGGAAGCGGAAGATCCTGAGTACGCGGGCGAGTACCGGCTCGGGGCCGTCCTCGGCTCCGGCGGCATGGGCATCGTCCGGCTGGCCCGCTCGGCCTCCGGGCTGAGACTCGCGGTCAAGATCGTCCACGACACCTATGCGTCGGACCCGGAGTTCCGGGCCCGCTTCCGGCAGGAGGTGAACGCGGCCCGCCGGGTGAGCGGCGCGTTCACGGCGCCGGTCGTCGACGCCGACCCGGACGCGCCGCGGCCCTGGATGGCCACGCTGTACGTGCCCGGGCCGACGCTCGCCGAACAGGTCAAGAGGAACGGCCCGCTGAGCCCCGCCGAGCTGCGCCGGCTCACGGCCGGGCTCGCGGAGGCGCTGCGCGACATCCATCGGGCCGGTGTGGTGCACCGGGACCTCAAGCCGGGCAACGTGCTGCTCACGGACAGCGGGCCGAAGGTGATCGACTTCGGCATCTCGCGGCCCGCGGACAGCGATCTGCACACGGAGACGGGCAAGCTGATCGGCTCGCCGCCGTTCATGGCGCCCGAGCAGTTCCAGCGGCCCCGGCAGGTCGGTCCCGCGGCGGACGTCTTCGCGCTGGGCTCGGTCCTGGTGCACGCGGCGACCGGGCGCGGGCCGTTCGACTCCGACAGCCCGTACATCGTGGCGTACCAGGTCGTCCACGACGAGCCGGACCTGACGGACGTCCCGGAGGAGCTGGCGCCGCTCGTCGCGCGCTGCCTGGCGAAGGAGCCGGCGGAGCGGCCGACGCCGGACGAGGTCATGGCGGCGCTGCTGCCGCCGTCGTACGAGGCGGCGGCGTTCATACCGGCGCAGCGCCGGGCGTCCTCCCCGATACCGGTGATGGCCGGGGACACGGACACGCGTGCGCTCAGGGCTTCCGGTGTCGACCCCGCCACCGCCACGGGCCCGCGCACCGAGGCGGTCGAGGCACCGCGGCGCTCCCGCCGCCGGCCGCTCGCCGTCGTGGCCGCGGCCGTGCTCGCCGCGCTGACGGCGGGCGGTGTCCTGCTGGCCGTACAGCACGGCGGGAGCGAGGACCAGGAACGGGCGCAGCGGACGGCCGCGTCGCGGCCGCTCGACGCCTGGCGGACCGCGCTGCCCGGCGCGGGCGCCTCGGCGCCGGTCTGCGCCGCGGCTCCGTACGACGGCGCCCTGTTCTGCGCCGCGCGCGGCTCGAACTCGGTGGCGCGGCTCGACGCGGGCACCGGCAAGCAAGCCTGGTCGGTGCCGAGCCGTGGCGACGGCACGGACGCCGTCGCGCCCGTGCTCGCCGGCGGGCGGCTCGGGACGGTCAGCGGCGACCGCTACACGACCTACGATCCGCACACCGGCAGGCCCGGCTGGAGCACGGACATGTCGGCGTACTTCGCCGACCCCATCGCCGCCGGCGACACCCTGCTCCTCGGCTCCCCGTCGGGCACGTTCACCGCCCTCGACGGCGCGACCGGCCGGCGGCTCTGGCAGCACCCGCTGCGCGGGAACATCGCTCCGCAGACCGGCCCGTACGACCCGGCGACCGGCCTCGTGCACGTCTTCGAGGCGTCCGCCGACGGCGCCCACACCCTGGTCACCTCGGTGCGCGCGAGGAGCGGCGAAGTCGTCCACCAGCGCCGGCTGCCCGGCGACCTCGTCGCCGCCGCCACGGGCGGGGACGGCACGCTCTTCCTGACGTCCCAGGGGTTCCAGGGCCGAACCAACGCGGTCGTCCGACACGACCCGGCGCGCGGGACCACGCACCGCGTGCCGCTGCCCTTCAGCATGGAGGACCCGCGGATCACCGCCCACGGCACCGCGGTCTACCTCCTCGACCACACCGGCGCGCTCGTCGCCGTCGACACGGCCGGCTCGGGCGACTCGGGCGACTCGGGCGACTCGGGCGGCGGCCGCACGCTGTGGCAGCTGGAGACCTCCGCCGGGCACGTCTCCCAGCCGGTCCTCTCGGCCGACGGCACGCGCCTCTACTTCTCGGCGGCCGACGGGCGCCTGTTCGCCGTCGACACCGCGCGCGGCACCGTCCTCGGCCAGACCGAGCCCCGGCTCCACGACGGCAGGCTGGGCTTCACGGCCTCCGTGCCGACGCCGGTGGTGACGGGCGACCGCGTGTACGGGACGGCGCCGGACGGGTCGGTGTTCGCGGTGGACGGGCGGGACCCCGCCCACTGGTGACGGACGGCCCACCGGTGACGGACGGTACGACGAAGGGGGAGCGGTCAGCCGCTCCCCCTTCGTCGTACACACTCACAGCGCGGGCGTCAGCCCAGCTTCGTCACGTCCCGCACCGCGCCCTTGTCCGCGCTCGTCGCCATCGCCGCGTACGCCCGCAGCGCCGCCGAGACCTTGCGCTCGCGGTTCTTCGGGGCGTAGACGCCGCCGAGGGCCTCGCGGCGGGCGGCCAGGGTCGCGTCGTCGACCAGGAGCTCGATCGCGCGGGTGGGGATGTCGATGCGGATGCGGTCGCCGTCCTCGACGAGGGCGATGGTGCCGCCGGAGGCGGCCTCCGGGGAGGCGTGGCCGATGGAGAGGCCGGAGGTGCCGCCGGAGAAGCGTCCGTCGGTGACGAGGGCGCAGGTCTTGCCGAGGCCGCGGCCCTTGAGGAAGGAGGTCGGGTAGAGCATCTCCTGCATGCCGGGGCCGCCCTTGGGGCCCTCGTAGCGGATGACGACGACGTCGCCGTCCTTGACCTGCTTGTTGAGGATCTTCTCGACGGCCTCTTCCTGCGACTCGCAGACGACGGCCGGACCCTCGAAGGTCCAGATCGACTCGTCGACGCCCGCCGTCTTCACGACGCAGCCGTCGACGGCGAGGTTGCCGCGCAGGACCGCCAGGCCGCCGTCCTTGGAGTAGGCGTGGGCGGCGTCGCGGATGCAGCCGCCCTCCGCGTCCACGTCGAGGGTGTCCCAGCGCTCGGACTGGGAGAAGGCGGTGGCGGAGCGGACGCAGCCGGGGGCCGCGTGCCACAGCTCGACGGCGTCCTCGGACGGGGAGCCGCCGCGGACGTCCCAGTTCTTCAGCCAGTCGGCGAGGGAGGGGCTGTGGACGGCGTGGACGTCCTCGTTGAGCAGGCCGGCGCGGTGCAGCTCGCCCAGGATGGCGGGGATGCCACCGGCCCGGTGGACGTCCTCCATGTAGTACGTGCCGCGGGGCGCGACGTTCGGCGCGACCTTCGCCAGGCAGGGCACGCGGCGCGAGATGGCGTCCATCTCGGTCAGGCCGTAGTCCAGCTCGGCCTCCTGGGCGGCGGCGAGCAGGTGCAGGATCGTGTTGGTGGAGCCGCCCATGGCGATGTCGAGGGCCATGGCGTTCTCGAAGGCCGCGCGGGTGGCGATGTTGCGCGGCAGGACGGACGCGTCGTCCTCGTCGTAGTAGCGGCGCGTGAGGTCCACGACCGTGCGGGCGGCGTTCTCGTACAGCGCGCGCCGGGCGGTGTGGGTGGCGAGGACCGTGCCGTTGCCGGGCAGGGAGAGGCCGATGGCCTCGGTGAGGCAGTTCATCGAGTTGGCGGTGAACATGCCGGAACACGACCCGCAGGTCGGACAGGCGTTCTCCTCGATGCGGAGGATGTCCGCGTCCGACACCTTGTCGTTGACGGCCTCGGAGATCGCGTCGACCAGGTCGAGCGTGCGGACCGTGCCGTCGACGAGCGTCGCGCGGCCGGACTCCATCGGGCCGCCGGAGACGAAGACGGTCGGGATGTTGAGCCGCAGGGCGGCCATCAGCATGCCCGGGGTGATCTTGTCGCAGTTGGAGATGCAGATCAGGGCGTCGGCGCAGTGCGCCTCGACCATGTACTCCACGCTGTCCGCGATCAGGTCGCGGGAGGGCAGCGAGTAGAGCATGCCGCCGTGGCCCATGGCGATGCCGTCGTCGACGGCGATCGTGTTGAACTCGCGGGCGATGCCGCCGGCGGCCGTGATGGCCTCGGAGACGATCCGGCCCACCGGCTGCAGGTGGGTGTGGCCGGGGACGAACTCGGTGAAGGAGTTCGCCACCGCGATGATGGGCTTCCGTCCGATGTCCGCGCCCGGTACACCGGAGGCGCGCATAAGGGCGCGGGCGCCCGCCATGTTGCGGCCGTGGGTGACTGTGCGGGACCTCAGCTCGGGCATCGTCGCTCGCTCCTCGTGATGGGTGTGCTTGCAGTCGAGCGTACGCTTCGACTCCAAGATCCGGACAACCATGTCCGCTATACGAGACGGATGTTCGGCTCGTGGTCAGCTGGGACGGTGCGGGTCGGGGGGTGCGGGTCGGGGACGGTGCGGGTCGGGGGGTGCGGGCCGGGGGGTCAGGGCTGCGTGAGGTAGCGCTGCAGCGTCGGCGACACCTGGGCCACGATCTCCTCCGGGTCCGCCGACGCCAGCGGCTCCACCTGGATCACGTACCGCAGGATCGCGATCCCGATCATGTGCGAGGCCGCCAGCTCCGCCCGCAGCTTCGGCTCCGGTACGTCGAGCTCCCCCGCGATCCGCTCCAGGAGCCGGCGCAGCACGAAGCCCCGCAGCACCTTCGCCGCCGCCTCGTGCGTCAGCGCCGAGCGGATGACCGCGAGGAGCGGGGCGCGGGTCGCCGGGTTCTCCCAGACGCCGATGAAGAAGCGGGCCAGCCGCTCGCCGATCGCGTCGCGCGGGCCCGCGACGATCGCCGGGACGACGGCCGTCGGCTCGAACGACACCTCGATCGCCGCCGCGAAGACCTCGTCCTTCGTCCCGTAGTAGTGGTGCACGAGCGCCGGGTCGACCCCGGCGGCCTTCGCGATGCCGCGGACCGAGGTCTTGTCGTACCCCTTCTCGGCGAACAGCTCCCGCGCCGCCGCCAGGATCCGCTCCCGCGCGCCCGGTCCGCCGTCGTCCGCGGCCGTACGCGAGGGGCGGCCGCGCCGCCGGGGAGCAGCGCCCGTCGAACCGTCGCTCACGCGTGCGTGCCCCGCGAGGCGGCGGCCAGGTGGAGCCGGGTGAAGGCCAGCGCCTCGGCGAGATCGGCCTCGCGTTCGGCGGAGGACATGGCGCGCCGGGTGTTGACCTCGATGACGACATGGCCGTCGTAGCCGTTGTGGGCGAGCCGCTCCAGCAGCTCCGCGCACGGCTGGTTGCCCCGGCCCGGGACCAGGTGCTCGTCCTTCGCCGAGCCGCGCCCGTCGGCGAGGTGGACGTGGCCGAGCCGGTCGCCCATGCGGTCGACCATGGCGAGGGTGTCGGTGCGGGCGGTCGCGGTGTGCGAGAGGTCGATCGTGAAGTGCCGGTAGTCGGCCTTGGTGACGTCCCACTCGGGGGCGTACGCGAGCATCTCGCGGTCCTTGTACCGCCACGGGTACATGTTCTCCACGGCGAAGCGCACGTCCGTCTCGTCCGCCATGCGCCAGATGCCGGTCACGAAGTCCCGCGCGTACTGGCGCTGCCAGCGGAACGGCGGGTGCACGACCACGGTCGACGCGCCCAGCTTCTCGGCCGCCGCCTGCGCGCGCTGGAGCTTGACCCACGGGTCGGTGGACCAGACGCGCTGGGTGATCAGGAGGCAGGGGGCGTGTACGGCGAGGATCGGGATCTGGTGGTGGTCCGAGAGCCGGCGCAGCGCCTCGATGTCCTGGCTGACCGGATCGGTCCACACCATGATCTCGACGCCGTCGTAGCCGAGGCGCGCGGCGACCTCGAAGGCCGTCGCCGTCGACTCCGGATAGACCGAGGCCGTCGACAGGGCGACCTTCGCATCCGGGATGCGCACCGCTGGTTCTGCCACGGAGACAGGGTACGGGGCGGGCCCGGGGGCCGGGGGGTGGTTCCGGTCACCTCCGGGCCCGGCCCCGGCTCGCCGTGACCGCGCCCCCCAGCCGCGCCTCGGCCCGCGCCCCGTGGACCGGCGCGGGCCGGGGGCGCGCGGCTACGGGCCTACGGCAGGTGGTCGAGCCTCCGCAGGATCACGCCCTCGCGCAGCGCCCACGGGCAGATCTCCAGCTCCTCGACCTCGAACAGGTCCATCGCGCCCTCCGCGACCAGCGCGCCCGCGAGCAGCTGGGCGGCCCGGCCCTCGGAGACGCCGGGCAGGGCGGACCGCTCGGCGACCGTCATCGCGGCGAGCCGCGGCACCCACTCCTCCAGCGACTTCCGCGACAGGTTGCGCTGCACGTAGAGGCCGAAGCCGGAGCCGGGCGCGCCCGCGATGCGGGCCAGCTGCTTGAAGGTCTTGGACGTGGCCACGACATGGTCCGGGGAGCCGAAGCGGCTGAACTCGCCGACCGTACGGGCGATCTGCGCGCGGACGTGGCGGCGCAGCGACTTCACGTCGGCCGGATCCGCCGGGTCGCCGGGCAGCCAGCCGGAGGTGAGGCGACCGGCGCCGAGCGGCAGGGAGACGGCGGCGTCGGGCTCCTCGTCGATGCCGAAGGCGACTTCGAGGGAGCCGCCGCCGATGTCGAGGAGGAAGAGCTTGCCGGAGGACCAGCCGAACCAGCGGCGGGCGGCCAGGAAGGTGAGCCGGGCCTCCTCCTCGCCGCTGAGCACCTGGAGCGCGATGCCGGTCTCCTCGTACACCTGGTGGAGGACGGCGTCGGCGTTGCTGGCCTCGCGCACCGCGGAGGTGGCGAACGGCAGAACCTCCTCGCAGCCCTTGTCCTCGGCGGCGGTGAGCGCGTCGCGGACCGTGGCGACGAGCCGCCGGACCCCCGCCTCGGCGATGGCGCCGCGCTCGTCGAGGAGCTCGGCGAGGCGCAGCTCCGCCTTGTGGGAGTGCGCGGGCAGCGGGCGGGCGCCGGGGTGGGCGTCCACCACCAGCAGGTGCACTGTGTTCGAACCGACGTCGAGGACTCCGAGTCTCATGGACGAAACGCTACTGCGCGCGCCCGCATACGCTTGGTCTTGTGCCAAAGACGAAAAAGGTCAAGCCGGGCAAAGACAGCACGGACACCGCAAAGGACACTGCCAAGGACGCCGCCGGGCAGGCGAGGCTCTCCCACGCCGCGAAGGCCGTGAAGAAGCGGGCCAAGGACCAGGAACCCGACGAGAAGGGCCTGGACTTCCCGCGCGCCTGGGTGGAGTTCGCCGACCCGGAGGACGAGGAGCAGGTCTACCGCTGTGACCTGACCTGGCTCACCTCCCGCTGGACCTGCATCTTCGGCAACGGCTGCCAGGGCATCCAGGAGGGGCGCGCGGACGACGGCTGCTGCACGCTGGGCGCGCACTTCTCCGACGAGGACGACGAGAAGCGGGTCGCCGAGCACGTCGCCCGGCTCACGCCCGAGCTGTGGGAGTTCCACGACGTCGGCACGGAGACGGGCTGGACGCAGGTCGACGAGGACGGCGACCGGCAGACCCGCCGCTGGAAGGGCTCCTGCATCTTCCAGAACCGGCCCGGTTTCGCGGGCGGCGCGGGCTGCTCGCTGCACATCCTGGCCGTGCGGGAGGGCCGGGAGCCGCTGGAGACCAAGCCGGACGTCTGCTGGCAGCTGCCGGTGCGGCGCACGTACGACTGGATCGACCGGCCCGACGACACCAGGGTGCTCCAGGTGTCGATCGGCGAGTACGACCGGCGCGGCTGGGGCCCGGGCGGCCACGACCTGCACTGGTACTGCACCACCGCGAGCTCGGCGCACGTCGGCAAGGACCCGGTGTACGTCTCGTACAAGCCGGAGCTCGTCGAGATGATGGGCGCGGCGGCGTACGAGGTGCTCGTCGGCCTGTGCGAGGCGCGGCTCGCGTCGCAGCTGCCGCTGGTGGCGCCACACCCCGCCGACCCGGCGGACTAGGGCTGCCGGACGGACCCCAGCCGCTCGTCGGTGATCCGGTGAACCGGGCGGACTAGCTGGCCGTGGGCGCGGGGTCGCTGCTCGTCGGCGACCCGCCCGTGGACGACGAGTCGCTCGGCGCGGGCGTCGGGTCCGTGGTCGGGTCCGTGGTCGGCGGCCCGGTCGTCGGGTCCGTCGTGGGCTCGGTCGTCGACGGCGGCGGAGTGGTCGGCGGCTCGCTGGTGGGCGGCGGGGTGGTCGGGTCCGGCGTGCCGGGCGGCGGGGACGTGGGCTCGGTCGTCGTCGGGGGCGGCGTCGCCCCGTATCCGTCGATCCGCACCACCGCGCCCGACGGGTTGACGCCGACCCGCGCGCTCCAGGCGCCGGCCGGTTCGCGGGCGCGGTCGACGAAGATCCGCACAGTGACCGACTCGCCGGGGCGCAGCGTGCCCGACGCCCGGCTCACGTACAGCCAGGGCGCGTCCGACCAGAGCGCCCAGGCGCCCGGCTGCCTGCCCTCGTTGCTGAGCGTCAGCAGGGTCGTCCCGCCGCTGCCGCGCGCGGCGACGGCGATCCGGGCCGGTGCCGGCTGCCCGGGCGGGGTCGGGGCGGCGGGCGCGCCGGGGCTGATCACCTCGACCGTCACGTCCGGGGCGCGGCTCCCGCGGGTGAAGCGTGGGTCGGGGGTCGTACGGGCGTTGCCGGTGTTCTCGTAGCGCTCGTACGGGCTCCCGTCGGCGCCGCCGGACTGCGCGGCGCCCGGTGCGTCCGCGTCCCGCGCGCTGATCCGGGCGCCGTCCTGGCCCTCCCCCGCGACCGGCGCGCCGCGGTACGAGGCCCACAGCGCGAGCACCGGCGCGGCGACGACCGCGGCGACGACGGTCGTGGTGACGGCCCGGGTGCGCATCCGGTCGCGGCGCGCCGCGTGGTCCTTGGGGTCCATCGGGAAGCCCGTCGGCCCGAACCGCGGGGCCCCGGCCCGGGCGCGCGGGACGTGCAGCATCGCCACGTACGCGGCGGCGCGCGGCGCCTCCACGATCGGGAGGCGGACGGCGGTGGGGGCGCCCGGCCACGGCGCGCCGGCCCCCGCGCGCTCGGCGGCCCGGCGGCAGCGCGGACAGTCGTCGACGTGCCGGACCAGCTCGGCGCGCAGCGCCGCGGAGAGCAGCACCTGGTGGTCGCCGGTGAGCCGGGCCACGGTCGGGCAGTCGCCGGTCTCCACGACCGCGAGCGCGGCCCGGGTCCGCTCCACCTCGCAGGCCGCCGACTGCAGCAGCTCACGGCAGGCGACCGGGTCGAGCGACAGCACGGCGGCGACCTCGCGGTGGCCGAGCCCGTGCCGTACCGCCAGCTCCAGGGCCTCGCGCTGCTCCGGCGTCGTGCCGGCCGCCTCGGGCCAGGCGAGCGCGGCCAGTTCGGCCCGGCGCCGCTCGGCGACCTCCGGCGCCACGCGCGGCGGCTCCGGCTCGGCCACGGCGGGACGGCCGCTGTGCGCGCCGCCCTGCCGTCGGCTCCGCTGCTCCCCGAGGCTGCGCAGACAGGCCCAGCGGGCCAGCGCGTACAGCCAGGCGCGGCGGCCGGGCTCGTCGGAGGGGCAGCGGCCGTGGTGCCGTTCGGCGATCGCGAGGACGTCGCCGAGGACGGCGGTGGCGGTGTCGTGGTCGCACAGCACCGAGAGGCAGTAGGTGAACAGGCCGTCCAGGTACTCCTCGTACCGGGCGGGCGGCCGCTGGCCGAGGGTGCGGGGACCGCCGGTGGGGCGGGTGGGGTGTTCCCTTGTGTCTTCCAGCCTGCTGCTCGTCACCCGGCGACGGTAGGCAGGAGGGAGGGGGGTCTTCGCACCTCTTGCGCGCTTTTAATCCATACGGGTGAAGCGACCACTCGAAAGGGGACACGAGCGAGGAGGCGGGCCGGAGCACGGGGGCGCCGGGGCGGCGGGGGTGAGCGGGCGGGCGGGGTTGTCAGTGGGTCCCGCTACCGTGTGCGGCATGGCTGCTCGTACCAAAACCGCCAAGGACCGGCCGTCCTATCGCTGCACCGAGTGCGGCTGGCAGACCGCGAAGTGGCTCGGCCGCTGCCCCGAGTGTCAGGCCTGGGGGACGGTCGAGGAGTACGGCGCGCCCGCCGTGCGGACGACCGCCGCCGGGCGGGTGTCCTCGGCCGCGCTGCCGATCGGGCAGGTCGACGGGCGGCAGGCGACCGCCCGGAGCACGGGCGTCGACGAGCTGGACCGGGTGCTCGGCGGCGGTCTCGTCCCCGGCGCGGTGGTGCTGATCGCGGGCGAGCCGGGCGTCGGCAAGTCGACGCTGCTGCTCGACGTGGCGGCGAAGGCGGCGAGCGACGAGCACCGCACCCTCTACGTGACGGGCGAGGAGTCCGCGAGCCAGGTCCGGCTGCGCGCCGACCGGATCAACGCGCTGAGCGACCACCTCTATCTGGCGGCCGAGACCGACCTGTCGACCGTGCTCGCGCATCTGGACGAGGTGAAGCCGTCGCTGCTGGTCCTCGACTCGGTGCAGACCGTGGCCTCGCCGGAGATCGACGGCGCCCCGGGCGGCATGGCGCAGGTCCGCGAGGTGGCCGGAGCGCTGATCCGGGCGTCGAAGGAGCGGGGCATGTCGACCCTGCTGGTCGGCCACGTGACGAAGGACGGCGCCATCGCGGGCCCCCGGCTCCTGGAGCACCTGGTGGACGTGGTGCTGCACTTCGAGGGCGACCGGCACGCGCGGCTCCGCCTGGTCCGGGGCGTGAAGAACCGGTACGGGGCGACGGACGAGGTCGGCTGCTTCGAGCTGCACGACGAGGGCATCACGGGGCTCGCCGACCCGTCGGGCCTCTTCCTGACCCGCCGTGACGTGGCCGTGCCCGGCACCTGCCTCACCGTGACGCTTGAGGGGCGCCGGCCGCTGGTGGCCGAGGTGCAGGCGCTGACGGTGGACTCGCAGATCCCGTCGCCGCGCCGGACCACCTCCGGTCTGGAGACCTCCCGGGTGTCGATGATGCTGGCCGTCCTGGAGCAGCGCGGCCGGATCAGCGCGCTCGGCAAGCGGGACATCTACAGCGCGACCGTCGGCGGCGTGAAGCTGTCCGAGCCGGCCGCCGACCTGGCCATCGCCCTCGCGCTCGCCTCGGCCGCGAGCGACACCCCGCTGCCGAAGAACCTGGTCGCGATCGGCGAGGTCGGGCTGGCGGGCGAGGTGCGCCGGGTGACGGGTGTGCAACGCCGGCTCGCGGAGGCGCACCGGCTCGGGTTCACGCACGCACTGGTCCCGGGCGACCCGGGGAAGGTGCCGGCAGGCATGAAGGTCATCGAGGTCGCGGACATGGGCGACGCCCTGCGCGTGCTGCCGCGCAGCCGCAGGCCCAGAGCCCCGGAGGGGGCGGAGGGCTAGCGGAGGCGCCCCACCGGAGGGGCGGCCGAAGGGGAGCGGAAGGGCGACGGAAGGCGAGCGGAAGGGCGACCGAAGGGGAGCGGTAGGCCGGCGGAAGGCGAGCGGAAGGGCGACCGACGGGGAGCGGAAGGGCAGGTGCCGCCCGGACGGGCTCGGCTGGTCGCGGGGGGCTGCGGGGCGGTGTCGCTAGACTTTGCCCTGGTCTCGCCCATCCGTACGAGCCGGAGGAGTGCAGTGGCAGCCAAGGACAACGAGGCACTGATGCGTGCGTCGCTCAGTGCCGTCGCCCCCGGCACCGCCCTCCGCGACGGGCTCGAACGCATCCTCCGCGGCAACACCGGCGGTCTGATCGTCCTCGGCATGGACAAGACCGTCGAGTCGATGTGCACCGGCGGTTTCGTCATCGACGTCGACTTCACCTCCACCCGGCTGCGCGAGCTGTGCAAGCTCGACGGCGCGATCGTCCTCGACAAGGACATCTCCAAGATCCTGCGGGCCGGCGTGCAACTGGTCCCGGACGCGTCGATCCCGACCGAGGAGACCGGCACCCGGCACCGCACGGCGGACCGGGTCTCCAAGCAGTGCGGTTTCCCCGTGGTCTCCGTGTCGCAGTCGATGCGCCTGATCGCCCTGTACGTGAACGGCGAGCGCCGGGTCCTGGAGGAGTCGGGCGCGATCCTGTCCCGCGCGAACCAGGCCCTGGCGACCCTGGAGCGCTACAAGCTGCGCCTGGACGAGGTGGCCGGCACGCTCTCCGCCCTGGAGATCGAGGACCTGGTGACCGTCCGGGACGTGACGGCCGTGGCGCAGCGCCTGGAGATGGTGCGCCGGATCGCCACCGAGATCGCCGAGTACGTGGTGGAGCTGGGCACCGACGGCCGGCTGCTCTCGCTCCAGCTCGACGAGCTGATCGCGGGCGTGGAGCCGGAGCGCGAGCTCGTCGTCCGCGACTACGTGCCGGAGCCGACGGCCAAGCGCTCGCGCACGGTCGCCGAGGCGCTGACCGAGCTGGACGCGCTGACCCACGCCGAGCTGCTCGAACTGCCGATAGTGGCCCGCGCCATGGGCTACAGCGGCTCCATGGAGACCCTGGACTCGGCGGTCTCGCCGCGCGGCTACCGGCTGCTCGCGAAGGTGCCGCGACTGCCGGGCGCGATCATCGAGCGGCTCGTGGAGCACTTCGGCGGGCTGCAGAAGCTGCTCGCGGCGAGCGTGGACGACCTGCAGACCGTGGACGGCGTCGGCGAGGCGCGGGCGCGCAGCGTCCGCGAGGGCCTGTCGCGGCTCGCGGAGTCGTCGATCCTGGAGCGGTACGTCTAGGCCGCCGCCACCCGCACATACGCCGAGGCCCCGGGACGGATCGCCGTCCCGGGGCCTCGTTCTTCCGAGCCGACCGGTCAGTCCTTCGCGAGCTGGAACGACACCGGCGTCACCCGCGCTCCCGGCACCGACGCCTCCGCCAGGTAGTTGCCGGGGCCGACGGCCTGGCCGGCCGGGGCGGTCGTCGCGCACTGCGGGGCGCTGCGGCGGCGGTCCCACTCCACGGTGTGGGTGATCGTGGTGTGCGCCGGGACCCTGAGGAAGAGCGGGGTCGCGGGGCGCGGGCAGTCCTTCGAGGACCACAGCACGCCCGTGGTGTCACGGACCGTCAACACCGCGTTCTTCGGGCCGAGATCGGTCTTGCAGTCGGCGCCGGTCGTGTTGGTGACGGTCAGCTTGAAGCGCGGCTTCTCGCCCGGCTCGTAGGCGTTCTTGGCGCCCGTGAGCCTCAACTGGAGTGCGCCGGGAGCGCAGTTCGGCAGCGGAGAATTGGCCGGAACCTGCTGTCCGGCGCCCGTGCCGGCGCCGCCGTCGCCGCCCGCGCCGTCGGTGTCGCCGTTCTTCCCGCCGGTGGCCCCGGAGTCAGCGCCCGCGTCCGTACCGCCGTCGCCGCCGCCCGCGTCGCCGCCGGCGTCGTCGCCGCCCCCGGTGTCACCGGAGCCGGAGCCGGAACCGGAGCCCGACTCGTCGCGGCCGCCCGGGTGTTGACTGATCGCCGGACCCGAGCCGGAGGGGCCGGGGGTGATCGACGGCGCGGGAGAGGAGCCGTTGGCGTTGTCGTCCGGCTTCTTGCCTCCGCCGCCGCCGGACGTGAACGCCCAGGCGGCGATCAGCGCGAGCAGGGCAACCAGGCACAGCGCCACGGCCCTCCGACGCCAGTAGATGGAGGAGGGAAGCGGCCCGACCGGATTGCGCAGTGATCCCACGTCACGAACCTTACGAGAGATCAGCCCCAACTCCCGCCCCCCATGCCGCCCCAGACGCCAAGTTTTGCCGATGATCACATCCGGGACGCGGTCCGGTCCGGAGCGGGGACCCCACGGGCGCCGTCCGCGTTGTTCCCGGCACGGTCCGTGACGTCCGCGGCACCCCCCGCTTTCGTCGGGCCGGCTGTGGTGCCCGGGCCGGAGCGAGCTGCTCCGGAAGCGGGTTAACGTCATCGACCATGGACAACCTCCCTCACCTCACCGACGGGCTGTATCTCGACATCGTCGATTTCGCCCACTCCACCCCGCACTGGTTCCAGAAGATCGCGGAGGTGTGGACCGAGCTCGGGCTGCTGCTCTTCGGGGTGCTGTTCGTGGCCGGCTGGTGGCGGATGCGGCGCGGGTCGGCCGACGCGATGGCGCTCGCGCTGCTCGCCCCGCTCGCGACCGCCTTCGGCTACGTGGTGAACGAGGCGCTGAAGTCGCTGGTCGACGAGGAGCGGCCGTGCCGCGCGGTCGCCGGGGCGCCCGCCTCGCTCGTCGCCTGCCCGCCGCACGGAGACTGGTCCTTCCCCAGCAACCACTCCGCGATCGCCGGGGCCGCCGCCGTGGCGCTCGCGCTGTCGTGGCGCGGCATCGTCTGGCTGACCGCGCCGATGGCCCTGCTCATGGCCTTCTCCCGGGTCTTCGTCGGCGTCCACTACCCGCACGACGTCACGGTCGGCCTGCTGACCGGCGCCGTGGTCGCGTTCGTCGTCATGAAGGCGGCCCGCCGCCCGGCCCGGGCCCTGGTCGACACGGCCCGGTCCAGCCGGAGCAGCGCAGTCATGTGGTGCGTGGGGCGCGGTCCGCGCGTTCGTGCCTCCGCGCGCCCCGGAGGCGCACGCCACGGCGCGTACTGATCGACTCGGGAGCATGCCAGGATCGGAAGTGCCATGACTTCCATCCACACCACCCCCGAGACCCCTGCCGCGCCGTCCGCCGCGCGCTCCTCCGACCTCGCCGCGCCCGCCGCGCCGCACGCCCCCGGCGAGCTGCACGGGCCCGTCCTCGCCTGGTTCGACCGGCACGCCCGCGACCTGCCGTGGCGCCGCCCGGAGGCGGGGGCCTGGGGCGTGATGGTCAGCGAGTTCATGCTCCAGCAGACCCCGGTCGTCCGGGTGCTCCCGGTGTACGAGCAGTGGCTGGCGCGCTGGCCGCGCCCCGCCGACCTGGCCGCCGAGGCGCCCGGCGAGGCCGTCCGCGCCTGGGGCCGGCTCGGCTATCCGCGCCGGGCGCTGCGGCTGCACGCGGCGGCCGTCGCCATAACGGAGCGGCACGGCGGCGACGTGCCGAAGGACCACGGGCAGCTGCTCGCGCTGCCCGGGATCGGGGAGTACACCGCGGCGGCTGTGGCCTCGTTCGCGTACGGGCAGCGCCATCCGGTGCTCGACACGAACGTGCGCCGGGTGTTCGCGCGGGCGGCGACCGGCGTGCAGTACCCGCCGAACGCCACCACCGCCGCCGAGCGCCGGCTCGCCCGGGCCCTGCTGCCCGACGACGAGCCGACGGCGGCCCGCTGGGCGGCGGCCTCGATGGAGCTGGGCGCGCTGGTGTGCACGGCGAAGAACGAGGACTGCGGGCGCTGCCCGCTGGCCGACCGCTGCGCCTGGCTGCTCGCCGGCAAGCCCGCCCACGACGGCCCGCCGCGCCGCGGCCAGACGTACGCGGGCACCGACCGGCAGGTGCGCGGCAAGCTGCTCGCCGTGCTCCGCGAGGCCGTGGACCCGGTGGCGCAGGCCGACCTGGACGCGGTCTGGGACGAGCCCGTGCAGCGCGCCCGGGCACTGGACGGACTGGTCGCCGACGGCCTGGTCGAACCGCTGGAGGGCGGCCGGTACCGGCTCCCGCTGAGCTGAGCCCCCCTTCTCCCCCGGCACCCGAACCGAAACCTCCGGATCCGTCGCTGTTACACAACCGATGGACAGCCGTGCGCCCGCCGACGGCTCGCCCGGACAGCCCCGTGACAAGCGCTCCGTAGCGTCTTCGACGTAACGGAAACAGGTCTGTTGGGTCTGGTCACGGGGATCGGAGGCGGTTCGGGATGGCGCACGGCGAGACGCTCGGCGAGGTGCTCGATTTCGAGGAGTACGTACGCACGCGGCAGGACGCGCTGCTGCGCAGTGCCCGCCGTCTCGTGCCCGACCCGGTCGACGCCCAGGACCTGCTGCAGACCGCGCTGGTCCGCACGTACGGACGCTGGGACGGCATCGCCGACAAGTCGCTCGCGGACGCCTACCTCCGCCGGGTCATGATCAACACTCGGACCGAGTGGTGGCGGGCCCGCAAGCTGGAGGAGGTCCCCACCGAGACCGAGCAGATGCCCGACGCACGGGTCGAGGACCCGACCGAGCAGCACGCCGACCGCGCCCTCCTCATGGACATCCTGAAGGTGCTCGCGCCCAAGCAGCGCAGCGTGGTCGTGCTGCGCCACTGGGAGCAGATGAGCACGGAGGAGACCGCTGCCGCGCTCGGCATGTCGACCGGTACGGTGAAGAGCACGCTCCACCGCGCCCTGGCCCGACTGCGCCAGGAGCTGGAGAGCCGGGCCGCCGAGGGCGACGCCCGCGCCCTGGACACGGGTGTCCTGGAGCGGACGGACGGATCGATCCGGGCGGCGGCGGTGACGACCGCGGCCGGACGGCGGGGCGACGAGCGGAAGCAGGAGCGGTGCGCGGCCTGAGTGCCAGACCCAGGGAACGGGCGGCGAGCGTCACGGCGATGGCCGGGCTCGCCGCCGTCGGCGTGCTCGTGGCCGGTTGCTCGACCGGCGGCACCGGCTCGCGCGACGAGGGAGCGGCGCGCTCCGACGAGGTCGCGTCGACGGCCCCGCGGGCCCCTTCGTCGTCGAACGCGCCCGGCGCGTACTCCAAGCAGGCCCCCCCGAGGGTCGATCCGATCGCCCTGCTGAAGAGCGACCCGAAGATCGGGGAGCGGCTGAAGTCCGACCTGAAGCCGTGCACGGCGGACGTCTACCCGGTCGACACCTCCTACGGGAACCTCACCAACTCCGGGGCGCCCGACATCGTCGTCAACGTGATGAGCTGCGGCGACATGGTCGGCATCGGCATGTACGTGTACCGCGAGGAGAACGACAAGTACACGAACGTGTTCATGGCCGAGGACGCGGCGGTGTACGGGACGATCGACCGGGGGGACCTGATCGTCACCAAGCAGGTGTACGCGAAGGGCGACCCGGTCGCGTACCCCTCGGGCGAGGACGTGATCACGTACCGCTGGACGGGGAACAGGTTCAGTCAGCACGACTGGGTGCACAACGACTTCAGCAAGGCGGCCGGGGACGGCGGACTGGACGGGACCGAGCCCGCGCCGGCTCCGTCCAGCTAGCCCCCGCCCCCCCCTGCTTCAGAGTCCCGATCCGACCCCCCACAGAGCGCGTACGCGGAAGGCACCGCCCATGGCCGAGACCCATGTCCTGTTCGTCGAGGACGACGACGTCATCCGTGAGGCCACCCAGCTCGCCCTGGAGCGGGACGGCTTCACGGTGACCGCCATGCCCGACGGGCTCTCCGGTCTCGACGCCTTCCGGGCCGACCGGCCCGACATCGCGCTCCTGGACGTCATGCTGCCCGGCATGGACGGCGTCAGCCTGTGCCGGCGGATCCGCGACGAGTCGACCGTGCCGGTGATCATGCTGTCGGCGCGGGCCGACTCCATCGACGTCGTCCTCGGCCTGGAGGCCGGCGCGGACGACTACGTCACCAAGCCCTTCGACGGCTCCGTCCTGATGGCCCGGATCCGCGCCGTACTGCGCCGCTTCAACCACGCGGGGGAGGCCGGCGACGGCGCCGGGACCACGGCGGCGGCCGCGGGCGGCGTGCTCGCCTTCGGCGACCTGGAGGTCGACACCGAGGGCATGGAGGTGCGCCGGGCCGGCGCGCCGGTCGCGCTCACCCCGACCGAGATGCGGCTCCTGCTGGAGTTCTCGTCGGCGCCGGGCACGGTGCTGTCCCGCGACAAGCTCCTGGAGCGGGTCTGGGACTACGGCTGGGGAGGCGACACCCGGGTGGTGGACGTCCATGTGCAGCGGCTGCGCACCAAGATCGGCCAGGACCGGATCGAGACGGTCCGCGGCTTCGGCTACAAGCTCAAGGGCTGACCGGCCGGTGGAGGTGAAGGGGCAGGCGCGCGAGCCGCAGACGAGCGGGCCGGGGGCGAGCGATCTCCCGGCCGGTGGCCTGCGGGCCGGGGCGAGTGGTCTGCGGGCGGGGACGAGTGGTCTGCGGGCCGGGGCGAGTGGTCTGCGGGCGGGCGGTCTGCGGACCGGTGTCCGCTGGAAGATCGCCGTCGCGATCGCGGCGGTCGGCGCGCTCATCGCGGTCACGCTGAGCCTGGTCGTCCACAACGCGGCCCGGGTCTCCATGCTCGACAACGCCCGTGACGTGCAGATGTGGCGGCTGCTCTTCGCCCAGCGCGTGTACGAGACGTCGAAGCCCAAGGAGCCGCGCTTCGGCACCAAGATCAACGACCCGGCGCTGCCGCCCCAGCTCGACCAGCTGATGCGGGACAAGCGCCGCGGCACCTACGTCCAGGAGCACAACGGCGGCCCGCCGGACGTCTGGGCGGCCGTGCCGCTCGCCAACGGCGACGTGCTCTCGCTGCACGTGCCCTTCGCCGACCGCAGCGCCACGATCATGAAGGACCTCGACCGGGCCCTGATCATCGGCTCGGTGTCGGTGGTCTTCGGCGGCTGCGCCCTCGGCGTGCTCATCGGCGGCCAGCTCTCGCGCCGGCTGCGCAAGGCCGCGGCGGCGGCCGGCCGGGTCGCCCAGGGCAACACCGACCTCCGGGTCCGGGACGCCATCGGCGGCGTCGTACGGGACGAGACCGACGAGCTGGCCCGGGCGATCGACGCGCTGACCGACGCGCTGAACGAGCGCATCGAGGCCGAGCGGCGGGTCACCGCCGACATCGCGCACGAGCTGCGCACCCCGGTCACCGGGCTGCTCACGGCCGCCGAGCTGCTGCCGCCGGGCCGCCCGACCGAGCTCGTACGGGACCGGGCGCAGGCCATGCGGACCCTCGTCGAGGACGTCCTGGAGGTGGCCCGGCTCGACGGCGCGTCCGAGCGGGCCGAGCTGCAGGAGATCGCGCTCGGCGAGTTCGTGGAGCGGCGGGTGCGGGCGCTCGACCCGGACGCGGTGATCCGCGTCGTCCACGAGTCCTGGGTCAACACCGACCCGCGCCGCCTGGAACGCATCCTCGGCAACCTCCTCGCCAACGCCGCCAAGCACGGCAGGGGCCCGGTCGAGGTCACCGTCGAGGGCCGGGTGGTCCGGGTCCGCGACCACGGCCCCGGCTTCCCGGAGGCGCTCCTCCGCGAGGGCCCGAGCCGCTTCCGTACGGGCAGCAGCGACCGCGCGGGCCAGGGCCACGGACTGGGCCTGACCATCGCGACCGGCCAGGCCAGGGTCCTCGGCGCCCGGCTGACCTTCCGCAACGCTGCCCCCGAGGGCACCCCGGACGGCGCGGGCGGCGCGATCGCCGTGCTCTGGCTGCCGGAGCACGCCCCGACGGCCACGGGCAGCTTCCCGGTGCTGCGACTGACCGACTGATCGGCCGTGCCGGTCACCGTTCCGGCGGGGTGCCGAAGTCCTTGGAGGCGCGCCTCTGACAACCGACCGACGACAACGGCCCCAGGCGTCCGTCAGGACACCGGGGGCCGTCGAGCAGCGGGAGGAGATCAGACCGTTTCGGCGACCTTCGGAGCGCTGTCCTCCACCGAGCCGTCCTTCTTCGTGGCGCCGGCGCCGCGCAGCGCGACCTCCTTGACGAAGAAGGCGAGGACGAAGCCGAGCACGGCGACGGCCGAGCCGACCAGGAACGCCGAGTGGGTACCGGCGGCGACCGCGTGCTGGTACGCCTCGCGGAGCGCGGCGGGCAGCTTGGCGAGGCTGGCGGCGTCGAGCTGGGCCGAGCGCTCGGTCAGCTGCGAGCCGCCGGCACCGCCGCGGGCGGCCATCTCGTGCTGGACCTGGTGGTTGAACAGGGCGCCCATGATCGCGACGCCGAAGGACGAACCGAGGGTCCGGAAGAGGGTGGTCGAGGACGAGGCGACGCCCATGTCCTTCATCTCGACGCTGTTCTGCGCGACGAGCATCGTGATCTGCATCAGGAAGCCCATGCCGGCGCCGAGCACGGCCATGTAGACGCCGGAGGTGAAGCGGGTGGTGCCGGTGTCCATCGTCGAGAGCAGGTACAGGCCGGCGACCATGAGCGCGCCGCCGATGATCGGGAAGATCTTGTACTTGCCGCTGCTGGTGGTGACCCGGCCGACGACCAGCGAGACGACCATCATCGACAGCAGCATCGGCAGGAGCAGCAGGCCGGAGTTGGTCGCGGACGCGCCCTGCACGGACTGCTGGAACAGCGGCAGGAAGAGCACCGCGCCGAACATCACGAAGCCGGTGAGGAAGCCGATCACGGACATCAGGGTGAAGTTGCGGCTGCGGAAGATGTGCAGCGGCATGATCGGGTCGCTCGCGCGGGTCTCCACGAAGAGGAAGGCCGCGAGGGCGACGACACCGCCGACGGCGAGGCCGACGATGGTGGCCGAGCCCCAGGCGTACTCGGTGCCGCCCCAGGTGGTGACGAGCACGATCGCCGTGATGCCGAGGGTCAGCAGGGCGGCGCCCAGGAGGTCGATCCGGGTGCCGGCGGCGCGCTCCTTCTTCGGCAGGTGGAGCACGGTGGCGAGCATCGCGAGGGCGACGACGCCGAGCGGCAGGTTGATGTAGAAGGCCCAGCGCCAGCCCCAGTGGTCGGTGATGGAGCCGCCGACGAGCGGGCCGCCGATCATGGCGAGCGCCATGATTCCGGCCATCATGCCCTGGTACTTGCCGCGGTCACGCGGCGGGATCAGATCGCCGATGATCGCCATGACGCCGACCATCAGACCGCCGGCGCCCAGGCCCTGGACGGCGCGGAAGCCGATGAGCTGGCCCATGTCCTGGGCCATGCCGCTGAGCGCGGAACCGATCAGGAAGAGCACGATCGAGCCGAGGAAGACGCCCTTGCGGCCGAACATGTCGCCGAGCTTGCCCCAGATCGGGGTGGAGGCGGCGGTGGCGAGGGTGTAGGCGGTGACGACCCAGGAGAGGTGCTCCAGGCCGCCGAGCTCGCCGACGATCGTCGGCATCGCGGTGCCGATGATCATGTTGTCCAGCATCGCGAGGAGCATCGCGATCATGAGGGCGAGGAGGACGACCCGGACGCTGCGCGGCTGTGCCTCTGCCTTCGCCTGCTGCCCCGTCTCCCCCTCGGCTGTCTGAGCTATCGGTTTCGTCGCCATGTCCCGTCTTCCCTTACTTGCCGCCCGGCTAGTTACTACACTGGGGAAAGTAGACCCGTAACTAGCCGGTCGTCAAGTAAGTTTTGTTGGGGAAGCGAGAGACCATGGCCCAGGCCCGAGCCCGAGGCAACACCCGTCAGCGCATCCAGGACGTGGCCCTCGAACTCTTCGCGGAGCTGGGCTACGAGAAGACCTCGCTGCGCGAGATCGCCGAGCGCCTCGACGTCACCAAGGCCGCGCTCTACTACCACTTCAAGACCAAGGAAGACATCCTCGTCGGGATCTTCGAGGACCTCACCCGCCCCATGGACGAGCTGATCGAGTGGGGGCGCGAGCAGCCCAGCACCCTGGAGACCAAGCGCGAGGTGCTGCGCCGCTACCAGGTGGCGCTGCTCGCCGCGGCCCCGCTCTTCCGCTTCATGCAGGAGAACCAGGCGGCGGTGAGCAAGCTCAGCGTGGGACTCACCTTCAAGGAGCGCATGCTCGCGCTGAACGACCTGCTCCAGGAGCCGGGCTCGGTGATGACGGACAAGGTCCGCTGCGTCAGCGCGATCTTCACGCTGCACGCGGGCACCTTCTTCATGAACAACGTCGAGGGCGACCCCGAGGAGAAGCAGGAAGCCGTCCTCGAGGTCGCCCTCGATCTGATCGAGCAGGCCCAGTCGGGCCGCTGAGCCCCTCGGGGCGTCAGCGCGGGCGCCGGTGCGGGCGCCCGTACAGGCATCAGCGCAGGCGTCAGACCGTGACGCCGTGAGTGCGCAGGAACGCGACCGGGTTCACGGCGGAGCCGTAGTTCGGGGTGGTGCGGATCTCGAAGTGCAGGTGCGGGCCGGAGGAGTTGCCGGTGTTGCCCGAGAGGGCGATCTGCTGGCCGGCGGAGACCTTCTGGCCGATGTTCACCTTGATCTTCGACAGGTGGGCGTACTGCGAGTACGTGCCGTTGGCGTGCTTGATCACGATGGCGTTGCCGTAAGCGGGACCGTCGCCGCCGCCGTACGGGCCGGCCTTCACGACGGTGCCGGTGGCCGCGGCGTGGACCGGGGTGCCGACCGGGACGGCGAAGTCCTGGCCGGAGTGCTTGTGGGCCCACATGGCGCCGCCCTGGTTGAAGGTGGCGGACAGCGCGTAGGAGGTCACCGGCTTGACCCAGGAGGCGGCCTTCTTGGCGGCCACGGTCTTTGCCTGCGCCTTGGCGGCGGCGGCCTTGAGCTGCGCGGCCTTGACCTGAGCGGCCTCGGCCTTGGCGGCGGCCTTCACCTGAGCGGCCTTGACCTGGGCGGCCTTCGCCTGGGCGGCGACCTCGGCCTGGACGGCGGCCTGCTGGGCGACGGCGGCGGACGCGGCGACGTTCGTGGTGCCCGCGACGGCGGCCTTGCCCTCGGCGGCGAACGCGGAGCCGGCACCGGCCACCAGCGACGCTCCCAGACCCGCGGCGGCGAGGGCGACGGCGGTGGTACGGATGCTGGGCTTCATGACGCGCTTCGACATACGGGGGAGAACCTCCGGACAGAACGGGACCCGGCACGAGGTGGTCGGCGCCGGGCTTGCTCATCCTTGGTAACCCGGGCCCCCGGCCCGGCCAAAACACCCCATCTACGACATTGCGTCGTAGCGATCTCCGGCCGCGTTCACCTCTTGACGGCTTGACCCAGGCCCTACAAAACGGGCCGAATCGACCCGCGTAGACCTGTTTAAGCCCATGTCGGGACCGCCCCGGCCACCCGACGGGCGCCACCCCCTGCGCCTCGGGACCGGACGGGACCAAGGCCTTGTTGGTTGACGCATGAACGTCCCGATTCATCCCGGAATCACACCACTATTCCGGCTAGTACCGCCGAAATCGCCTGTGCGCCTTGTCACCACGCGGCGGCCCCGAATGCGACCTGGGTCACGCGACCGAAGCCCTCGGAACCCCCTCCCGCCCCCTCCCGGCGGCGCTAGTTTCCATGCCATGACCGAGATCGAACTCGCCGACGCCATCGCCTCCGTACGCGACCAGCTCGTCGACGCCGCCAACCGCGCCACCGGCCACCCCGTCGCCTTCGAGGTCGGCGACATCCAGATGGAGTTCACGATCGAGCTCCGCAAGGAGCTCAAGGGCGGCACCAAGGTGAAGGCCTGGGTCGTCGAGGCGGGCGCCGACGCCTCCCGCACGCGCGGCGAGACCCACCGGGTGGCGTTCACGCTGAAACCGCGGAACGCGGCGACGGGCGGCGCGTGGCTGGTGGGGAACGAGGACGAGGCGGACCTGTCGGCGTTCGGTGACGTGGTGGAGGGCCATTGAGCACGGCCCGCCACGTCTTCCTGGTCCAGGGGAAACAGCAGGGCACCGGTGTCGCCCTCACCACGAGCCTGATCCTCACCAGTGCCCATGTCCTCGGCGGCGCCCACCACGCCACGGTCGCGAGGATCGGCCGGAAACCGAGAGAGCTACGGGTGGTCTGGTCGGACGACCGGCTGGACGCCGCCCTCCTGCAGAGCCCCACCGGCCTGGGACCGCCGCCGCCGGTCGGCGGGATCGGGGGCGACCGCGCGATCCCCGGCTGCGAGATCCTCGGCTTCCCGAAGATCCAGCGGTACGAGGACCGGAGCCCGGAGCTCGACCAGTTCACCGGCACCGTCCTGCCCATGGCCGGGCTCATACGCCGCACGATGACCGTCGAACTCGACCATCCGCCGGCCCTGGAGAGCGAGCACGGCCCCTCTCCCCTCGCCGGCCTCTCCGGCGCTCCCGTCCTCGCCGACGGCCGGGTCATCGGCATCGTGCGGTCGGTCCCGCGCGGGCGCGGGCACAGACGCCTGGAGTGCGTACCGCTCAGCGCCGTGTTCGCACACGAGGAGGCGCGCTCCCGGCTGTCCCTGTACGTGCAGCTGCCGCTGGTCACCGCCACCCACCCCGGCGACCGGCCCTACGAGGAGGAGTACGCCGAGGCCGTCGGCGCCGCCTACCGCCGCACCCGGATCTTCGGCCTCGACGAGCTCGGCAAGCGCGCCTCCGAGTGGGACCTCGACACCGCCTACCTCTCCCTGGAGGCCACCACCCGGGACCGGGACACCGTGCCCGTACCGCGCCGGATCGACGACCTGCTCGCCGCCCGCCCCCGCGTCCTGCTGCGCGGCGACGCCGGCGCCGGCAAGACCACCCTCATGTGGTGGCTGGCCGCGCACGCCGCCGCCGGCACCCTCGGCCCCGAACTGGCCGAGCTCAACGGCCTCGTCCCCTTCCTCGTCCCGCTGCGCTCCCTGCGCGCCCGCGGCTCCGGCTTCCCCTCCCCCGCCGAGTTGCCCGAGGTCGCCGGCCTCATGATCGACGGGGCTCCCGACGGCTGGGCCGGCCGCGTGCTCGCAGCCGGGCGCGGACTGCTCCTCGTCGACGGCCTCGACGAGGTCACCCAGGACGAGCGCGACGACGCCCACGACTGGCTCAGCCGGCTCCTGGCCCGCTACCCGCGCACCCGCTGCGTCGCGACCGTACGCCCGCACGCCGTCGCCCCCGACTGGCTCGGCGCGGAGAACTTCGAGGAGCTGACCCTCCTCCCGCTGCGCGCCTCGGACATCCAGGCGTTCGTCGCCGCCTGGCACGAGGCCGCCCGGCTCGACGCCGACGCACGTGACCGGGCCGCCCTCGACGACCTCGAACGCGACCTCGCCACGCAGTTCCGCCACAACCCGAACCTCGCCGAGCTGGCCCGTACGCCCCTGCTCTGCGCCGTCATCTGCGCCCTGCACCGGCTGCGCGAGGGCTTCCTGCCCGAGACCCGCTGGGAGCTGTACGACTCCGCCCTCGCGATGCTCCTCGGTCACCGTGACGAACGCCGCCGCGTCGACGCGCCCGACGGCATCCGGATGTCCGTCGAGGAGCACCAGCAGCTCCTCCAGCGCCTCGCCGCCTCGCTGGTCCGCGTCGGCCAGACCGAGTTCACCCGCGACCAGGCGCTCCAGCGCCTGGAACGCGCCCTCCCCGGCATGCCCCGCGTCGGCTCCCAGGGCACGCCCGAGGAGATCCTCACCCACCTGATCAACCGCAGCGGCCTCCTCCAGGAGCGCACGGAGGACGTCTTCCAGTTCGCCCACCGCACCTTCCAGGACTTCCTGGCGGCGAAGGAGTTCGTCGAGGACGACCAGCTGCGGGAGATGCTCCAGCGCGCCAACGACCAGCAGTGGCACGACGTACTGCTGCTTGCGGCGGGCCACTGCAAGCGGCGCGACCTGCCGGTCCTGGTGACGGGCTTGCTGGAGGCGGGCTCCGCGACGCGGAAACGGGACCTGAAGACGACGCTGTACGTGCTGGCCGCGCTCGCCGCGCAGCACGCGGCGTGGCTGGAGGAGGGGCTGCGGCGCCGGGTGGAGAAGGCGGTGAAGTCGGTGATCCCGCCGCGGAACCCGGAGCAGGTGGCTCAGCTGGCGCGGCTCGGCGGATGGGTGCTGCCCCTGCTGCCGGCGCCGGGGAAGGTCGTCCCCCAGGAGGCCATGAACATGGTCGCCGAGCTGATCGCCGCAGTCGGCGGCGCGGAGGCCCTCCCGTACGCCCGGGCGTACGCGGAAGCGGGTGAGACGATCTGGTTCGCCGACCGGTGGAGCGGGTTCCCGGCGGAGGGGTTCGCCCGGGAGGTGCTGCCCCACGTTTCGCGATCACAGTATGTGGCCGTCGAAACGGTCCAGCAGCTACGGCTGCTGGAGGGCGTTCCCGAAGCCACCGCGTTCCTGCTCCTGCCCCCGCTCACCGGGGACGACATCGTCCGGTACCTCAGCGACCGCCCCCTCACATTCCTGGGTCTCGCGTCCACGCTCTCGGACCTGACCTTGTTGCGGTCCCTGGACTGCTCGCAGCTCAGCCACGTGATCATCTCGCTGTGGCCGCTGCGGACCGACCTCAGCGCGCTGGCCGAGCTGCCGAAGCTCAAGATCCTCAGCTTCGTGAACATGGTGCCAGACAGCGGAATGCTGAACCTCACCCCGCTTCAGGGCGTGCCCGGCCTCCGGGTCTCCCTCTACGGCGTCCCCCGCAAGAACATCGTCGGCGCCGCCGCCCTCGGCGACCGCCTCACCGTCCAGTAACGAAAGACAAAGGGGCGGCCCCCCGCCCCCACAG